>NZ_JBIBFR010000019.1:0-160049 GCF_042956125.1 Streptomyces sp. NPDC008313 | reverse complement strand
CCTCCACCAACGGCACGGGAGCCTTGTGCGTTGCGGTCCTCACCTCGACCTGACCGGCGTCACCCGATCAGTGGTCCCGTTGAAAACGCTCACTGAAGAGCAAGGTGGGGCGCGTCTGGGACGCGTTCTGGTCCGGTGGCATCGCCAACCCGCTGGAGGTGATGGAGCAGATCACGTACCTGCTCTTCATCAAGCGGCTGGACGAGATCCAGACCCGCAAGGACCGCAAGGCGACCGCGACGGGCAAGCCAGACCCGAACCCCTTCTTCTCGGACGACCAGCAGGATCTGCGCTGGCAGAACTTCAAGGTCAAGGACCCCGAGATCATGTACGGGCTCGTCGCCGACGGCGTCTTCCCGTACCTGCGCCGCATGGGCGGGGACGAATCGACGTACTCCCACCACATGAAGGACGCCCGGTTCACGATCCCGGGGCCCAACCTGCTGGCGAAGGTTGTCGACCTCCTCGACGGCATTTCCATGGACAGCAGCGACACCAAGGGCGACATCTACGAGTACCTGCTCGCGAAGATCGCCACGTCCGGCCAGAACGGCCAGTTCCGCACGCCGCGCCACATCATCGACCTGATGGTCGAGATGACCCAGCCCGGCCCGCGCGACGAGATCTGCGACCCGGCGTGCGGCACGGCCGGCTTCCTGGTGCAGGCGGCGTCGTACGTGAAGCGGGTACATCGCGACGCGCTGCTCGGGGCGGAGCAGCGCAAGTACTTCAACGAGTCGATGTTCCACGGCTTCGACTTCGATTCCACGATGCTCCGCATCGGCTCGATGAACATGCTGCTGCATGGCATCGAAAGCCCGGACATCCGTTACCGCGACTCGCTCGCGGAGAGCGCGGCAGGCGAGGCCGAGCGCTACTCCCTGATCCTTGCCAACCCTCCCTTCGCGGGGAGCCTGGACTACGAGTCCACGGCGGTGGACCTCCAGCGCATCGTCAAGACGAAGAAGACGGAACTGCTGTTCCTGGCCCTGTTCCTGCGGCTCCTGAAGCCCGGTGGCCGGGCCGCCGTCATCGTCCCGGACGGCGTGTTGTTCGGCTCGACGAAGGCACACAAGCAACTGCGCCGCATTCTGGTGGAGGATTAGCAACTTCAGGCGGTGGTTAAGCTCTTGAGCGGGGTCTTCAAGCCATACGCTGGTGTCTCGACGGCGATCCTCTTCTTCACGAAGACGGACTCGGGCGGCACGGACCATGTCTGGTTCTACGACGTGCAGGCGGACGGCCTGAGCCTGGACGACAAGCGCAACCCGCTGCTTCCGGAGGAGCGCCTGGGCGTCCGCCCTCAGGGAGACCCGCTGACGCCGGACGAACTCCTGAAGAACAACCTCCCGGACGTCCTGGCTCGCTGGCAGGAACGAGACGGCGCAGAGAGGGACCGGGCGAGGACCGAGCAGAGCTTCTGCGTCCCCAAGACGGACATCGTGGCCCAGGGCTACGACCTGTCTCTGAACCGCTACAAGGAATTTGTCCATGACGAAATCGTGACGCGGACACCGAGGGAAATCCTGGCGGATCTGGAGCAACTGAACGAGGAGATCGCCAAGGGCACAGAAGAGCTGAAGGGAATCCTGGCGTGAGTGCACCCACAGTGCGAATTGGTGACGTGAGCACGCAAATTCGTGGTGTGACCTACGGGAAGGGTGATGCCGTCTCGAATTCCAGTCCGGGATATCTTCCGATTCTCCGGGCAGGGAATATCGAAGAGGTAGGCATCAGCTTCGATGATCTGGTATATGTGCCAGCAGTAAAGGCGGCGGAGAGGCAGCAGATCCGTCGGGGCGATGTTTTGATCGCGGCGTCGAGCGGCAGTTTGTCCGCAGTTGGTAAGGCGGCTCAAGCGACCGCTGATTTTGCTGGAGCATTCGGAGCGTTTTGTAAGGTGCTTCGCCCGTGCGAGTCGGTTGACGCTCGCTATTTCGGGCACTTTTTCCGTACTGCTCCGTATCGGCGACATGTCGCCAAGGTGGCCGCCGGAGCAAACATCAATAACCTGCGCAACGAGCACCTTGACGACTTGACCTTGCGATTGCCGTCCCTGACGGAGCAGAAGCGTATTGCCACCGTCCTCGACCAGGTCGACAACCTCCGCGCCAAGCGCCGCGAGGCCATCGTCCTCCTCGACGACCTCGCCCAGTCCATCTTCCTCGGCATGTTCGGTGAATTCCCTAAGTCGGCGAGGCTGGCCGACTTCTCCCAAGTGCAGGGAGGGCTTCAGCTTTCTGGGGCTCGGAAGACCAAGCCTCACGAGGTGCCCTACCTTCGGGTTGCGAACGTCTACAGAGGGCGCCTCCGGTTGGACGAGGTCAAGACACTCAAGGCGACTCCGCAAGAGATCGAACGCACCCGCCTTGTGAAAGGTGACCTACTCGTCGTAGAGGGGCATGGGAATGCCAACGAGATCGGCCGTACTGCGCTATGGGATGGGTCCATCGAAGTATGTACGCATCAGAATCATTTGATTCGTATCCGAGTGGATCGCCAGTATCTCATTCCCGAGTACGTGGAAATGTACCTGAACTCGGCGGTGGGGAGGCGTCATTTGCTGAGCTCGGCCAACACGACTTCTGGGCTCAATACCATCAGTACGGGCGCTGTGAAGGAGAACCCCATCGCGGTGCCGGATATGGGGCGGCAGCAGGGATTTTTGAATCGCCTTAACCACTTGCGCGAGGTCAAACAGCGCCACTTGATCCACCTCGCCGCCCTCGACGAACTCTTCACCTCCCTCCAGCACCGTGCCTTCTCCGGCACCCTCTGGGATCATGCAGCCCCCGGCGAAGCCGCGTAAGCCGCTCCCGCCGCGGTCGGTGCGCCGCACCGACCGCACCACCAACACCACACGCCACCCCCACGGCCGGGTAGGGGAGCCCGGCCCCCGGGTGGCGTTGCCATAGGAGACGGACGGACACGTCGGCCTCGTGCGGGCCCAGGACACCGAGCCCCGGGCCCGTACAACAGGGCCGCCACAGGGGAGAGGGACACCACACCGCCATGGGTAGCGACCAGAACGGGCAGGCCAGCGACGGCAGGGGTCAGACCGACCACGGCAAGAGCACCCGCGACCGAGCCGCCGCCGACAACATCAGCCGCACCGCAGGCGGCAACTTCGCCTTCCTCCGTGCCGAGTGGCCCGCCCTCTACGACGAGGCGATCCGTGCCGAGCGGCTGATCCACCACGACCCCCGTGCCGCCTGCTTCTACGCCCGCCGTGCGGTCGAGATCGCCGCCCGCTGGATGTACGACACGGACAGCAGCCTCAGCGAGCCCTACAAAAAGGACCTCGCGGCGATGCTCCACGAGCCGACTTTCCGGCAGCTCGTCGGGCCGACGGTCAACGCCAAGATGGACCTCATCCGCCGGCACGGGAACAACGCCGTACACAAGGCCGCCCCGGTCCCGAAGACCGTCGCCGAGGCCAGCGTCAAGGAGCTGTTCCACTCCCTCTACTGGTTCGCCCGGACCTACACCCGCCAGGGTGCCGCGCTGCCGCCCGCCGGGCTGGAGTTCGACACCAGCGCCGTACCGCGCCCCCTCTCCCCGCAGGCCCGCGCGCTGAAGCAGGCCGAGCTCAAGGCCAAGGAGGCGGAGGACGAGGCACGCTTCAAGGAGCAGGCCGAGCAGCTCGCCACCGAGCGCGCCCAGAACGCGGACCTCGCCCGGCAGCTCGAAGAACTCAAGGCGCAGATCGCCGCCGCCAAGGCCGCCAACCAGGCCGTACAGGACACCCACGACTACGACGAGAAGGCGACCCGGGACGCCTTCATCGACCTGCTCCTCAAGGAAGCGGGCTGGGACCTCCTCACCCCGGGCGAGGACACCGAGTACCCGATAGCGACCGGGATGCCCACCAAGACGGGCAAGGGGTACGTCGACTACGTGCTCTGGGGCGACGACGGCAAGCCGCTCGCCGTCGTCGAGGCCAAGAAGACCCAGCGGGACGCCCGCGACGGGCAGCAGCAGGCGAAGCTGTACGCCGACGCGCTCGAAGCACAGTTCAACCGCCGCCCGGTGATCTTCTACGCCAACGGGTACCGGACCTACCTCTGGGACGACGGCCTCGGCTACCCGCCCCGCCAGGTGCAGGGTTTCCTCACCAAGGACGAGCTGCACTGGCACATCCGCCAGCGCGCCGGACGCCTCTCCCTCACGTCCACGCCGGTGAACGAGAAGATCGCCGGCCGTCCCTACCAGCTGCGCGCGATCAAGCGGGTGGGCGAGACCTTCGAGCGGGACCGGATCCGTCAGGCGCTGCTCGTCATGGCGACCGGTACCGGCAAGACCCGGACCACCGTTGCCCTCGTGGACCAGCTGATGAAGGCGGGGTGGGCGCAGCGGGTGCTGTTCCTCGCCGACCGGCAGGCGTTGGTCACCCAGGCGATGAAGGCGTTCAAGGAGAACCTGCCGAACACCCCCGCGGCCAGCCTCCTCGATGACAAGGCCGCTTCGGCCCGCGTCTACCTCTCCACGTACCAGACGATGATGAAGCAGATCGACGTCGTCGACGGTGCGGGCCGCCGCCGCTTCGGGCCCGGACACTTCGACCTGATCGTCATCGACGAGGCGCACCGCTCGGTGTACGCGAAGTACGGCGAGCTGTTCCGCTACTTCGACTCGCTCCTGCTCGGCCTGACCGCCAGGCCCAAGGACGAGATCGACCACAACACGTACAAGCTCTTCGCCATGGAGGACGGGGTCCCGACCGACTCCTACGACCTCCAGGAAGCCGCCGCCGAGGGCTACCTCGTGCTCCCCAAGGCGGTGAAGGTACCGCTGAAGTTCATGGAGCAGGGCATCCGGTACGACGACCTCTCCGAGGCGGAGAAGGCCGAGTGGGACGACAAGGAGTGGACCGAGGACGGTGACATCCCGGACGCGGTGGGCCGCCACGACATGAACAAGTTCCTCTTCAACGAGGACACCGTGGACAAGATGCTGGAGACGCTGATGACGCGCGGCCACCGCGTCGAGGGCGGCGACCGGCTCGGCAAGACGATCATCTTCGCGAAGAACAACGACCACGCCCGGTACATAGAGGAGCGTTACAACGCGAACTACCCGCAGGGCTCCGGCCACACCGCGCGCGTGATCACGTACAAGGAGACGTACGCCCAATCCCTCATCGACGACTTCTCCAACCCGAAGAACCCGCCGAACGCCCCCGACATCGCCATCTCCGTCGACATGCTCGACACCGGCATCGACGTGCCCGAGGTGGTGAACCTGGTCTTCGCCAAGCCGGTCTTCTCCAAGACCAAGTTCTGGCAGATGATCGGCCGCGGCACCCGCCTGCGCCCCGCCCTCTACGGACCCGACCCGGACAACCCCGAGCACAGCAAGCAGAACTTCTACGTCTTCGACTTCTGCGGCAACATCGACTTCTTCAACAGCCGGCTCGACCGGTCGGAGGGGCGCAGGGCCGTCACCCTCACCGAGAAGCTCCTCCAGCGCCAGCTCGACCTGGTCCGGGTCCTCGACAAGCGGCAGCAGCCCGACCCGGCACGGGACGCCGGCCCCGACGCGATCGGTACGGAGGCGGAGATCCGCTGGTCGCTGGCCCACCGACTGCACCACACCGTCACCGGCATGAACCTGGACAACTTCCTGGTCCGCCCCCACCGCCGGGAGATCGAGGTCTTCAGCGACTTCGGCAGCTGGCACCGGGTGGACGACGACGCGGACACCGCGCTCCGCGACCACCTGCTCGGACTGCCCAGCGAGTTCCGCCCGGACGACGAGGAGACGGGCGAGGAGGCCAAGCGGTTCGACCTGATGGCGTACGGTCTGCAGCTCGCCGCGCTGGAAGACGGCAAGGACTTCGTCAAGCTGCGCACGAAGGTCCAGGACATCGCGTCCAACCTGCTCACCAAGATCAACAACATTCCGGCCGTCGGCGAACAGGCCGAACTGCTGGGGGCGGTGGCGGGCGACGAGTGGTGGGACGGCATCACGCTTCCGATGCTGGAGAACATGCGGCGCCGTCTGCGCCGACTGGCGCGCCTCACCGACCCCAAGGTCAAGCGGAACGTCGTCTACACCGACTTCGTCGACGAACTCGGTGACATCACCGAGGCCGAGATCCAGGGGATGCCCCAGGGCACGGACGAGCAGCGCTTCAAGCAGAAGGCGCGGGCCTACCTCCTCCGCCACGAGGACCAGCCGGTGGTACGCAAGCTCCGACTCAACGAGCAGATCACTGTGGCCGATCTGGCAATCCTTGAGGAGATCTTCCTCACGGAGGCCATCGCTTCCCCGGAGGACCTGGACGAGGTGCGGTCCTCCGGCGGCCTCGGCCTGTTCGTGCGAGGGCTGTGCGGGCTGGACCGGCAGGCCGCACAGAAGGCGTTCGAGGCTTTCATCGCGGGCAAGGAGTTCAGCTCCCGCCGGCTCGACTTCCTGACGCTGATCATCGACGCGGTGGCCAAGCGCGGAGTCCTGGGCCTGGGCGACCTCTATGAGGACGCGTTCGCCGATCTCGCTCCGGGAGGACCGGACGACCTGTTCACAGGTGACGAGCTCGAAGACCTCAAGATCGTCTTCAGGGAACTGGAGCGGACGGCCACGCCCACGGCGCTCGCTGCCTAGGTTCCGCCCGCTGGATTATGTGACGTTCCGACCGGTCGCCCGTTGGTTGGGTCATGAGTCGGGGGACCTGACGCATCAGGAGTGGTCGCTTCCAGTGCCGCAATGCCATTGCCGGGTGGCCGGGGTGGCCTGACCTGCACGACTCGGCACCGAGGCCTCCTTGGGCCGTTGATGGGCAGACCGGTACGATCAGCCGTTTGCCTGCGTCCGTCATGTCTTGCAGGGATGGTCCGCGAGGTGCAGCAAGTGACCGACGGCGTGGTGGTGGGCGTAGGGGCGGAACGCTGGGGTGAGGCGCTGGATGAGTTGTTCGCAGCGTGGTGCGTGGATACGGCGGGCGAGGTCGACTGCGGCGGTAGCGGCGTGTGCGGCGGGTTCGATGTCGTGGTGGGCGAGGTGGTTGGCGGCCTGGTAGGCGAAGAAGATGCCGCGGGTCTTGTCCCGTGTCGCGGGCAGCAGCTGTTCGCCGTGGGTGAGGAGTTGGTGGGCGGGGCGGGTGTCGCCGAGGTCGAGGAGTGTCTGGCCGGTGTCGACAGCGAGGTCCGCCTCGGACATCCACGTGCACCAGGTGGGGCGGTCGGTCCCGGCCCGGTTGAGATCGTGTTCCGCTGCGTGCAGGGCGTGGAGTGCTGCGGTGCGGCCCGGGGTGGGTGAGGCGGCGAGGCTGCGGGCGAGGCGCAGGTTGAGCAGGCTGCGGGCGGCAGGGTGGCGGGCTCGGGTCAGGGCGTGGGCGAGGAGGTCTTGGGCGAGGGTGTGGTCCTTGCGCCAGGCAGCCTGATAGGCGAGGTCGGAGATGAGTCCGGCGCTGCGGTCGGTGTCGCCGAGGGCGTGAGTGTTGTGGAGAGCGGCCATCCAGTATCTGGCTGCGAGGGGGTGGGCGCTGCGGTCGAAGTGGCGCCAGGCGAGGATGTGGGCGAGGTCGGCGGCCAGGGTGTGCAGCCGCTGAAGGGTGGCCGGACGGTGGCCGCTGGTCTCCAGGAGGTCGGTGACAGTGCCGAGGTGGGCGGCAAGGAGCCTGGTGGTGTGCTGTTCGTGGGCTGGCCCGGCTGCGGTGAGGCGGTCGGCGGAGGCGCGCAGGATGCCGACGAGGTCCCCGCCCGTGTCGGGTGGTCCGGCCGTTCCGGCGAGTGCTGCGGCTGGCCGGGAGGAGGCGGCCCATTGGCCGGCAAGTCCGGTCAGTCCGGCGCCGGAGAGGGTGAGGAAGGTGCGGCGTTCCACGGAGGTGAGGGCCTCTCGAAGGGCTGCTACGGCACTGCGCGGGGTGAGCTGAATAACTCCGTCGGGGGTGCCGTCAAGCCAGTGCGGCCAGGGCAGGGCGACGGCATCGAGCGGGGGCCCGAGGGCTTCAGCGAGGTAGAGCTGGGAGTCGGCATCGGGGACGGTGCCCCGCTCCCACTTGCGAACCCTGGACCTGTCGCAGCCGGAGCGCAGTCCGCGCCGGGCGGCAGCCTGGCGGACCCGGGCGGCCAGGACTGTCTGGGACAGGCCACGGGCACGTCGGGCGGCGGTCAGCGGGTGAGGATCGCTGTCGTCCACCCGTTCAGGGTGTCACCAGACCTGCACGCGTGGTCCTTGTTCGGGCAGAACGGGACTCCCCCGGGACTCCCTGTGCCGGCGGGCCGCAGTGCCCATCCTCTAGGAGGCGGGCCGGTCGGTCCGTACCTGAGGGGAACGGGTGAAAGGGCACGGTGCCATGACGAGACATCACGGCAGCTCGCTTGCGGGCACGAGGCCTGAGGGCCTGGAGGGAGCGACGGTCCTGGTGACGGGGGGCGCGGGGCTGATCGGCTCCCGGATCGCACGCCGTCTACGCGAACTGGGAGCCCACCCGGTCGCACTGTGCACGATGGACGCCTACCCGCCCAAGATCTACCAGGAGCTGTTCGGCGTCGTTCCCGGCAGCGTCGTCCCCGGTGACATCCGCGACGCCGCGCTCGTGACCCGGCTGATGCAGAAAGCGGATTACGTTGTGCACGCCGCCGCCCTCGCCGACGTGGCCGCCTGCACGCGGCTGCCCCAGGACGCCATCGACCGCAACGTGAGCGGCACCCAGACCGTCCTGTCCGCGGCCGCCGCCTCCCGCCGCGTGAGGCGGCTGGTGTTCGTGTCGTCGGCGTCGGTGTACGGCAACGGCAACCCCGACGACTGGGCCGGACCCGAAGACGAACACCGCAGTACCCGGGAGCTGCTGGGCAGCGTCTACGGGCAGATGCCGCCCCGGTTCGGGGAGGAACGGCGGCGGCGGCCGCTGTCCGTGTACGCCAACACCAAGGTATTCGGCGAGGTCCAGACCGACCTGATCCTGCGCCCGGCCGGGATCTCCTACAGCGTGGTGCGCTACTTCTCCGTCTACGGCCGGCCGCAGGTCATCAAGCCCGGCAGCCACTCGTGGGTGGTGGCCTGGTTCGCGGCCCGCGCAGCGGCCGGGCTCCCGCTGCACCTCAACGGCGGCGGCCACCAGGTCCGCGACTTCGTGCATGTCGACGACATCGCGGAGGGCACCCTGCGCGCCTTGACCGAGCCTGCCGCGGACGGGAGAACGGTCAACATCGGCACCGGCCGCCCCACCACGATCCGCACGGTCGCCGACCTGGTCGCCGGGCACTTCCCCGGCACCCGTGTGGTGGAGACGCCGATGCCGCCGGGTGATCCGCTGGGCGGCTGCGCCGGTACCGCACTGATGCAACGGGTTCTGGGCTGGCAGCCGGGCATCACCATTGAGGACGGGGTCGCACGGTATGTGCGCTGGCTGAAGGCCACGCCCGCCGCTCTGCCCGACTGGCTGCGCCAGGAGGCCGGGCAGAGCGCCTAGATGACTGGTGGGCGGCCCAGGCGCGTCATCCGTGCCACGGTCGCCCACCGCATCGGACGCCGCGGCCCGCCCGACTCACGGACGCCCTCGGCGAACCCACCCGCCCAGGCCCGCCATCCGTCCCACGACCGTGTCCGCACCATCGTCAGCAGGGCCCACACCCCGAGATAGGCCGGGACCAGTGGGGCGGGCAGGTTCCGCTTGGCCAGCCACACCCGGTTGCGGGCCGTCATGCGGTGGTAGACCGCGTGCCGGGCCGGTGATGTCCAGGGGTGCTGCAGCAGCAGAGACGGCTCGTACACCACCCGCCATCCGTCATCCAGCGCCCGCCACGCCAGATCGGTCTCCTCATGTGCGAAGAAGAACTTCTCAGGCCAGCCGCCGATCCGCTCCAGCATCCGCATCGACAGCCCATGCCCGCCGCCCAGAAACGTCGTCACCTCCCCGGCGCGCATCGGGTCCTTCGACCGCAGCCGCGGCACATGCCGGCGCTGCGTGCGACCGTGCTCGTCGGCGATCCGGAACGACACGATCCCCAGCCGCTCATCGGCCTCATACATCTCGGTCAGCTTCGCGAACACGCCGGTGTCCACCAGCAGACCGTCATCGTCCAGGTCGACGACGACGTCCACGTCCCCGCACGCCCGCAGGTGCTCGATGGCCACGTTCCGGCCGCCGGACACTCCCAGATTCTCCTCCAGCTCCACCCCGTCCACGCCCGCGGGCAGCTCCGGCAGGGGGCTGCCGTTGCCGACCACCACGATCCGCGCGGCCGGCAGCGTCTGACCGGCCACCGACTCCAGCAGCGACCGCAGCTCGGCAGGCCGGTTGCCCATGGTCAGGACCGCGATACCCAGACGTGGACGACTCACAGGTGAACTCCGATCGGATTCCAGGTCGACGCAGCCTATCGGCCCGCCCACCCCGCTCCGCCCGACACGGACAGGAGGTGACCGCGTGACCACCCCACCGTTCCTCCCGCTCGGCAACTACCTCACCAACCCGGCGGACCCCGCCCTCACCCACACCCCGTACGCCCGCCTCGCCGCCAGCGATCTGGCCGCATGGCTCACCCAATGGCCCGACCTCCACGCACAGACCCTGAAAACCCTCCCGTGCCGCATCCACCCCACCGCCCGGATCCACCCCACCGCGATCATCGGCGACGACGTCATCATCGGAGCCCACGTCCGAGTCTGGGAGTTCACCACCGTCCGCGGCCACACGCTCCTGGCCCCCGGGGCGAGCGTCGGCTTCAACTGCGAGATCACCAATACCTACCTCGGCGCCGGTACCGTCCTGGGCCACCGCGTCGGCCTCAACCGCACCCTCGTGGGCGACCACGCCCACCTCTCCGCCGACGTCATGGCCGCGGCGATCCACCTCACCACCGACATGACACACCCCAGCCGCGACACGTTCCTCCGACTGCCCGACGGCATCTACCCCTGCCGCACCCCCCGCTTCGGAGCCCTCATCGGCGACCGCGTCCAGACCGGCAGCCGCATCACCCTCGGACCCGGAACCGCCATCGGCCGCGACTGCCTCATCCACTCCCACACCGCCGTCAGCCCGACCGCGGTCGTACCCGGCCACCACACCATCACCCCCACCGACCGCCCCACCCACCACGCACGTACCCGCCGCGCCTGACCGGCCAGGGGTCACCCGGCGCCCCTCCGGCCTAAGGCCTCTCGTCCGGATCTTGCCCGGCTCGCGGGCCCTGGTGCCCGATCCGCTCTGATCCGGACGGAAGACCCTGGCTAGGCTGGTGGCATGCCGATCAAAGCCGTCGTCTGGGACGTCGACGACACCCTCTTCGACTACACCACCGCCGACCGTGAGGGCATGCGTGCCCACCTGGTCGCCGAGGGGCTGCTCGCCGGGTACGGGTCGGCCGAGGAGGCCCTCGTGCGCTGGCGGGAGATCACCGACCGGCAGTGGGCGCGCTTCTCGGCGGGTGAGGTGGACTTCGTCACACAGCGGCGCGACCGCACCCGGGTCTTCCTGGGCCGGCCGGAGCTGACGGACGCCGAGGCCGACGACTGGTTCCAGCGGTACGTCACGCACTACGAGGCCGCCTGGTCCCTCTTCCCGGACGTCCTGCCCGTCCTGGACGCCCTCGCCGGCAGCCACCGGCACGCCGTGCTCTCCAACTCGAGCCTCACCGTCCAGGACCGCAAGCTGCGCGTGCTCGGCGTGCACGACCGCTTCGAGGCCATCCTGTGCGCCGCCGAGCTGGGCGTCTCCAAACCGGAGGCCGAGGCCTTCCTCGCGGCCTGCGACGCCCTCGGCCTCGCCCCGGCCGAGGTGGCCTACGTCGGCGACCATCCGGAGATCGACGGACGCGGCGCCGCCGACGCCGGGTTGCTCTCGGTGTGGATCGACCGCGGCGGTGTGTACGCCAGGGTCGACCCGCCGGCCGGACCGCGCCGCATCGCCTCGCTCTCCGAACTTCCCGCCCTGCTCGGCGCCGATACCCGTTTTGGAGCCCCGTCCACCTTCGGGTAATGTTCTTCCTGCGCCGCCGGAGAGCGGGCCGAAAGGCCGGAAACCGGAAGCGCGAGCTAAGACAAGATCCCCTCGGGGTTGCGTCTCAGTGGCCTATGGTGTAATTGGCAGCACGACGGTTTCTGGTTCCGTTAGTCTAGGTTCGAGTCCTGGTAGGCCAGCTCGCAGAGCTTATCTGCATCGCAGAGGCCATCTCTGCAAGGCCCCCGTTGTGTAGCGGCCTAGCACGCCGCCCTCTCAAGGCGGTAGCGCCGGTTCGAATCCGGTCGGGGGTACAGATCCTTCCCAGGGGGACAGTTCGGGTCGCACCCGCTGACTCTCATGCAGGATCGCTAGGGCCCCCGTTGTGTAGCGGCCTAGCACGCCGCCCTCTCAAGGCGGTAGCGCCGGTTCGAATCCGGTCGGGGGTACTTCGGTGGTCTATACCACCATTGGGCTATGGTGTAATTGGCAACACGACGGTTTCTGGTTCCGTTGTTCTAGGTTCGAGTCCTGGTAGCCCAGCTGGATCACGCGTGATCCTTGCCCCCGTTGTGTAGCGGCCTAGCACGCCGCCCTCTCAAGGCGGTAGCGCCGGTTCGAATCCGGTCGGGGGTACGTGAAGTCCCCAGGGGGCTCCCGCTTCGGCGGGAGCCCCCTTCGGCGTTCCCCGGCGTTCACTCGATGCCGTACCGCCGCGCCGACTCCTCCTCCTGCGCCAGCCGGTGCAGGGCCCGCAGCACCGGCTGGAAGAGCACCGCCGCCGCGACCGCCATCTCGACCTTCTCCGCCTCCGAGGCGTGGGTCTCCATGAAGTCCAGGTCCCGCCGGGCGACCTCCAGCATCAACTCGCCGTACGGCGCCATCAGTTCCGCGTCCCACGAATAGTCCAGGCGGCGCAGCGCGGCCACCGCCACCACCAGGGAGCGGTGCACGGGGGACAGCGGGGCCATCTCGCGGGCGGTCTCCCAGCCCAGCATCTCCAGCAGGCGGTCCACCTCGGTCCGCGCGGCGGCCACCGCCGGATCGCCTTCGTCCGGCTCGGCGTCCTGCGGCAGCGCCCACAGGGCGGCCCCCAGCCGGATGGTGCGGCCCAGCGAGTCGTCGTCGACGTGCCCCAGCACCTCCCGGGCCGTCGCCACCGGCACCTTGCCCACCTGGATCAGCGCCCGCACCAGTCGCAGCCGGCGCAGATGGGCCTCGTCGTACTCGGCGGTGGTCGCGTTGATCTGCCGGCCCGGCGGCAACAGTCCTTCCCGCAGGTAGTACTTGATCGTCGCGGTGGACACTCCGCTGTGCTTGCTCAGGTCGGCCAGTCGCATCCCTTGCGCTCCTTCTCGGATACCGCCACTATCTAATCAGTCGCACTTGGACAGTGCGGCTCACCAACACGGGGAGGCGACATGCCGGGGAAGCCCGTCACCGAGGGCCGTACCACCGCCGACGCCGAAGGGGACGTGACCGTCCTGCTGATCGGCATGCGGATCAACCACTTCTGGGCCGTGCGCCACTGGCTGCCGGTCTTCCTCGCGATGCCGCGCATGCTGCGCGAGCTGGCGAAGGACCCGGAACGCGGACTTCTGGGGCACGTCCTGCTGACGGCCTCACCGCGGACGTACTACGTCGTCCAGTACTGGGAGTCCAAGGAGAAGCTCTACGCGTACGCCCACGCGCCCGACATGTTCCACCGCCGCGCGTGGGCGATGCTCAACCGCAAGGAGAAGGAGGGGAAGGCGCGGGGGCACGTGGGGCTGTGGCACGAGACGTACGTCGTGCCCGAGGGCTCGTACGAGTCGATCTACGCGGACATGCCGGCCTTCGGGCTCGCGGCGGCGCACGGACAGGTGCCGCTCGAACGGCGGGGCAGGCGCGCGAAGGACCGTTTCGCGCACCGCTCGGGCCGGGCGGGGGCGCAGTCGCAGGAGCCGGCCGGGACGGCCTGAGCGGGCCACGGCCGGGGGCTGCGGCCACGGCCGGGGTCGATGGCCTGGTGAAGTCGAGGTCGGGGGAGAGCCTGCCGCGGCGTTGAGGCGGGCCCTTCCCCGAGACGTGGACGTGATGTGGACGTGTGCCGGGGCCGTGCGCGCGGGGTCAGCCCGTGCGGCGCAGGGCCTCGGAGAGACGGGCGGCGGCGTCGATGACCGCCTGGGCGTGCATCCGGCCCGGGTGACGGCTCAGCCGCTCGATCGGCCCGGAGACCGAGACCGCGGCCACCACGCGGTTGGAGGGGCCGCGCACCGGCGCGGAGACGGAGGCGACCCCCGGCTCGCGCTCGCCGATCGACTGGGCCCATCCCCGGCGCCGTACGCCCGAGAGGGCCGTCGCCGTGAAGCGGGCGCCCTGGAGGCCGCGGTGCAGACGCTCCGGCTCCTCCCAGGCCATCAGGATCTGCGCCGAGGAGCCCGCCTTCATGGTGAGCGTGGAGCCCACCGGGACCGTGTCCCGAAGACCGGACAGACGCTCCGCCGCGGCGACACAGATGCGCATGTCTCCCTGACGGCGGTAGAGCTGGGCGCTCTCGCCCGTGATGTCCCTGAGGTGCGTGAGCACCGGGCCCGCCGTGGCGAGCAGCCGGTCCTCACCGGCGGCCGCGGCCAGCTCGGCCAGCCGCGGGCCGAGGATGAACCGGCCCTGCATGTCCCGCGCCACCATGCGGTGGTGCTCAAGTGCCACGGCGAGGCGATGTGCCGTGGGTCGTGCGAGTCCGGTGGCCGCGACCAGACCCGCGAGGGTGGCCGGACCGGACTCCAGTGCGCTCAGGACAAGGGCTGCCTTGTCCAGAACGCCGACGCCGCTACTGTTGTCCATGAAACGATACTCCCGTCTCACTCTGTGAAACGCAAGTTCAATTTTCCGTGGAACGCGCCACTCTGGTAAGCACAGCGGCCCGCGGACCAAACGGGCCCGGCGGCAGCCGCCCGGTACGAGGGGTACGGGCGGGTGCCACCCCTGAAATCTCTAGTTGGGCCGGCGCCACACAGGCCGGCCGGAGGGAAAGCGATGGGTAGGACACTCGCGGAGAAGGTCTGGGACGACCACGTCGTCCGGCGCGCCGAGGGCGAGCCCGACCTCCTCTTCATCGATCTGCACCTGCTGCACGAGGTGACCAGCCCGCAGGCGTTCGACGGCCTGCGGCAGACCGGCCGTGCCGTGCGCCGGCTCGACCTCACCATCGCGACCGAGGATCACAACACCCCGACCCTCGACATCGACAAGCCCATCGCGGACCCGGTCTCGCGCGCCCAGCTGGAGACGCTGCGCAAGAACTGCGCCGACTTCGGCGTGCGGCTGCACTCGCTGGGTGACGTCGAACAGGGCGTCGTCCACGTCGTGGGCCCGCAGCTGGGCCTGACCCAGCCGGGCACCACCGTGGTCTGCGGCGACTCCCACACCTCCACGCACGGCGCCTTCGGCGCGCTGGCGTTCGGCATCGGCACCTCGCAGGTCGAGCACGTGCTGGCCACCCAGACGCTGCCGCTGGCCCGCCCGAAGACCATGGCGATCACCGTCGACGGCGAGCTGCCCGACGGCGTCACCGCCAAGGACCTGATCCTCGCGATCATCGCGAAGATCGGCACCGGCGGCGGCCAGGGCTACATCCTGGAGTACCGCGGCTCGGCCATCGAGAAGCTCTCGATGGAGGCGCGGATGACCATCTGCAACATGTCGATCGAGGCGGGCGCCCGCGCGGGCATGATCGCCCCCGACGCGACCACCTTCGACTACATCGAGGGCCGTGCCCACGCCCCCGAGGGCGAGGACTGGGACGCCGCCGTCGCGTACTGGAAGACGCTGCGGACGGACGACGACGCGGTCTTCGACGCCGAGGTGTTCATCGACGCCGCCGCGCTCTCGCCGTTCGTCACCTGGGGCACCAACCCGGGCCAGGGCGCCCCCCTTTCGGCCGAGGTCCCCGACCCGGCCTCGTACGAGGACGCCTCGGAGCGCCTGGCCGCCGAAAAGGCCCTGGAGTACATGGGATTGAGCGCCGGGCAGCCGCTGCGCGAGATCGCGGTCGACACCGTCTTCGTGGGCTCCTGCACCAACGGCCGCATCGAGGACCTGCGCGCCGCCGCCGCGATCGTCGAGGGCCGCAAAGTCGCCGACGGGGTACGGATGCTGGTCGTCCCCGGCTCCGCGCGGGTCGGACTGCAGGCCGTCTCCGAGGGCCTGGACGTCGTCTTCAAGGAGGCCGGCGCCGAGTGGCGGCACGCGGGCTGCTCGATGTGCCTGGGCATGAACCCCGACCAGCTGGCACCCGGCGAGCGCTCCGCGTCCACCTCCAACCGCAACTTCGAGGGCAGGCAGGGCAAGGGCGGCCGTACGCACCTGGTGTCGCCGCAGGTCGCAGCCGCCACGGCCGTACTGGGCCACCTGGCCTCCCCGGCCGATCTGTCCGACGCGTCCGCCGACCGTACGCCCGCTGGAGTCTGAGCAGTCATGGAAGCATTCACCACGCACACCGGCCGGGCCGTCCCGCTGCGCCGCGGCAACGTCGACACCGACCAGATCATCCCCGCCCACTGGCTCAAGAAGGTGACCAGGGACGGCTTCGAGGACGGGCTGTTCGAGGCCTGGCGCAAGGACTCCTCCTTCGTCCTCAACCAGCCCGAGCGCGCGGGCGCCACGGTCCTGGTCGCCGGTCCCGACTTCGGTACGGGCTCCTCGCGCGAGCACGCCGTCTGGGCGCTGCAGAACTACGGCTTCAAGACCGTGATCTCCTCGCGCTTCGCCGACATCTTCCGCGGCAACTCGCTCAAGAACGGCCTGCTCACGGTCGTGCTGGAGCAGAAGATCGTGGACGCGCTGTGGGAGCTGACCGAGCGGGACCCGCAGGCCGAGATCACCGTCGACCTCCAGGACCGCGAGGTGCGCGCCGAGGGCGTCACCGCCTCCTTCGAGCTGGACGAGAACTCCCGCTGGCGGCTGCTGAACGGGCTGGACGACATCTCCATCACCCTGCGGAACGAGGAGGACATCGTCGCGTACGAGTCCAAGCGCCCCTCGTACAAGCCGCGGACGCTCCAGGCCTGACCCGCCGGCCGCCGGCGGCCGGGCGGACACGCCGACAGGCCGAAGGGCGATCGGCGCAAGACTGATTCCAGCCACCGCAACACCCCGCTGTACCCCCAATCGTGGACGGTTGGGGGTACAGCCGTATCTGCCCCCGAAGCGGTCGGCGAGCCGCTTCCTCGCTCTACAACTCCCCTTGTTACATGGGAGTTTGGCGGGGTACACGAAGGCCGTCCGCGTGTGGCGACGAGGCGCGCGGCGGGCCTTCGGGAGACGGCAGTTACCCCCTGGGCAGGCGACAACTCGCCCCAGATGGCACAATCTGTGCATGGGACACGACGGCCAACTCGAGCTCTACACGGCGGTCGCGAACCGGCTGAAGGAAGCGCACACAAGAGTGCGCGCACTGCAAGTCCCGGAGGGCGTACGGATGGCGCTGACCCGGAAGCTGCTGGTCATTACGGCCGCGGCCAAACACGATCTCGCCGGCGCGGCGCGGCGTCTGGAGCGCTTCACCGCCGACCTCGACGAGGGCCGAATCCCCGAAGAGGAACGCTGAGGAGCTCCGCGACAGCCCGAGTTCGTTGCGGCACAAGGGTGATTAGCCCGTTTCGTGTTTGATTTGCGGTATATATCTGCCTAACGTGCGAAAAAGCTTGAACGCATTCGTTCTGGCAATGTCTCCGAAGGGGAAGACGTGAACAAGGCGCAGCTCGTAGAAGCGATTGCCGACAAGGTCGGCGGGCGTCAGCAGGCCGCCGACGCGGTCGACGCGGTACTGGACGCCGTCGTGCGTGCCGTTGTCGGCGGGGACCGGGTCTCGGTCACCGGCTTCGGTTCCTTCGAGAAGGTCGACCGTCCCGCCCGCTACGCCCGCAACCCGCAGACCGGGGAGCGTGTCCGGGTCAAGAAGACGTCCGTGCCGCGTTTCCGCGCGGGCCAGGGCTTCAAGGACCTGGTGAGCGGCTCCAAGAAGCTCCCGAAGAACGACGTCGCGGTAAAGAAGGCCCCCAAGGGCAGCCTCTCCGGCGGTGCCTCGGCCACGGTCAAGAAGGCCGCCGCGAAGAAGGCGACCGCGAAGAAGACGACGGCCACGGCCGCCGCGAAGAAGGCAGCCGCCAAGAAGACGACGGCGGCGGCGAAGAAGACGACGACCACGGCCGCGGCGAAGAAGACCACCGCCAAGAAGACGCCCGCCAAGAAGACCACGACGGCCGCCTCGAAGACGACGGCCAAGAAGACCACCGCCAAGAAGGCCCCGGCGAAGAAGGCGACCGCCAAGAAGGCCCCGGCCAAGAAGTCGGCCGCCCGCAAGACCACCGCCAAGGCGACCACCGCCCGCAAGAAGTAGGGCACAGGGGTACTCACGCACCGGGCCGGGCTCCCTCGGGGAGCCCGGCCCGCGGCGTGCGGCGGCGGCACCGGCCGCCGCCCGTGGTCAGAACGTCTGCAGGGTCACCAGCGTGATCCGGCGGGCCTCGCCCTCGCCCTCGGTCTCCACGCGCACCCGCTGCCCGGGACGCAGCAGCCTCAGCCCGCCCGCGTCGAACGCCGCGGCGTCGAAGGGCACCGGCGTGCCGTCGTCGAGCAGCACCTGGCCGCTGCGGGTCTCGGAGTCGTACGTGTACGCGGTCGCCTGCATGGCCGCAGCCTACTGGCCCGGGATCAGGGTCTGTCCGGCGGATCATGCCGCAGACGCGGGCACTGGCACGCCCTCCCCCAAGGTCTCGGCCTCGCTCGACCAGGGAGGTACCCCCTCCGGCGTTGTCGTCGGTCACCAACTCCCCCACGCTCGACTTCGCTCGCGCGGGGGACCCCCATCGCGTTGATCTCCTCCTCCGCCTTGCAGCTGCACGCACCGGTCCCCGCTCACCAGCGCTGATCAGGCACCGCTGATTCCCTGCGACCTGATCCGCCGGGCAGACCCCAGCGCCCTCGCGGCCGCCGCCGTACGCGGGCCGACGCCCAGCGCGAGCGCCGCCCGCAGATCGGCGCCGGTGTCCACGTCCTGGCGGACGGAATCCACCGCGCCGAGTTCGAGTTCCGCTGCTCCCGACGTCCGGTGCCGGGCCCGGGAATCCGTACCGAAAGCCGGCAGCAGCGCGTGACGGGGCCCCGCGGACAGCAGGGTCGTGCCGCTTCCGACGGCATCCGCGAGAAACGCGCGGGGGAATTCGGCGGCCGCGTCGAGCACCCGGGCCAATTCCGGCGGCCGCAGAGCCGGAAGATCCGCGTTCAGTGCCGCGACGGCGCTTTGCGGGCTGTTCAGGCGCACCACCGAGACCGCGTGCGCGAGCGCGGCGTTCAGGCCCCCGGCCGGCTCGTCGGGGACGATCCGGGCGCCGAGCGCGGCCAGTCGCGGCCCGGCCAGCGGATCGTCCGTGACGACTGCCACACCACGCACCGCCGCACAGCCCAGCGCCGCCGCCACGGTGTCCTCGGCGAACGCCAGGGCGAGGCCGGGGCGCAGTCCGTCCCCGGCGGTGTCCGCCAACCGGCTCTTGGCCCGAGCCAGTGATTTGAGGGGTACGACCAGGGTCCACCGCACGTGTGCTCCGTCCCTCCCTTGTCGCGCCCATTGTGACGTGACGGACCCGGCCCTCCCGCGGCCGGGGCGTACGGTGTTCTCGACAGACCGGCGGCCTGGGGCGACACTTGTGCGGCCCCCCAGGCCAGAGAAGGAAGGTGCACGCGTGCCCCGCCGCAGAATCGGCTTCTGGTACCGCTTCGCAGCGGTCCTGTGCAAACCGCCCCTGGTGGTTTTGATCAAGCGGGACTGGCGAGGAATGGAGAACATTCCGGCCGAGGGCGGATTTATCACGGCGGTGAACCACAATTCCCACGTGGACCCGTTCGCGTATGGCCACTATCAGTACAACACCGGGCGCGTTCCGCGATTCCTGGCGAAGGCCGGGCTATTCGACAAGGGATTCGTCGGTGCCGCGATGCGCGGCACCGGGCAGATCCCCGTGTACCGCGAGAGCACCGACGCCCTCAGCGCCTTCCGGGCCGCGATCGACGCCGTGGAGCGCGGCGAGTGCGTCGCCTTCTACCCCGAGGGCACCCTCACCCGCGACCCCGACGGGTGGCCGATGACCGGCAAGACCGGTGCCGCGCGGGTCGCCCTGCAGACCCGGTGCCCGGTCATCCCGGTCGCCCAGTGGGGCGCCAACGAACTGCTGCCGCCGTACGCCAGGAAGCCGAACCTCCTGCCCCGCAAGACCAGCCGCGTCATCGCGGGCCCCCCGGTGGACCTCTCGGACTTCTACGGCCGGGAGATGACCCCCGAACTCCTCAAGGAGGCGACCGAGACCATCATGGCCGCGGTCACCGCCCAGCTGGAGGTGCTGCGCGGGGAGAAGGCGCCCGAGACGCCCTACGACCCGCGCCAGGTGCGCATCGAACAGCGCCGCAGGGCCGCGGCGAAGGACAAGACACGGCAGGAAGAGGGGCAGGGCACGTGAGCAAGCCGGTCAGGGCCGCGGTCTTCGGGACCGGATCGTGGGGCACGGCCTTCGGCATGGTGCTCGCCGACGCGGGGTGCGACGTCACCCTGTGGGGGCGTCGCGCCGAACTCGCCGAGGCGGTCAACTCCACCCGGACGAACCCCGACTACCTGCCGGGTGTCGAACTCCCCGGCAACCTGCGCGCCACCACCGACGCGGCGGCCGCGGCGCGCGACGCCGACTTCACCGTCCTCGCGGTCCCCTCCCAGACGCTGCGCGCCAACCTCGCCGAGTGGACGCCCCTGCTCCACCCCGGCACCGTCCTCGTCTCGCTGATGAAGGGCGTCGAGCTCGGCTCCGCGATGCGGATGAGCGAGGTCGTCCGGGACGTCGCCAAGGTGGACGCCGAGCGGATAGCCGTGGTCACCGGACCGAACCTGGCCCGCGAGATCGCCGCCCGGATGCCGGCCGCCGCCGTCGTCGCCTGCCGCTCCGAGGCCGTCGCCCAGCGGCTGCAGACCGCCTGCCACACGCCGTACTTCCGCCCCTACACCAACACCGACGTGGTGGGCTGCGAACTCGGCGGCGCCGTGAAGAACGTCATCGGCCTGGCCGTCGGCATCGCCGACGGCATGGGCCTCGGCGACAACGCGAAGGGCTCGCTCATCACCCGCGGCCTCGCCGAGACGACCCGGCTCGGGCTCGCCATGGGCGCCGACCCGATGACCTTCTCGGGCCTTGCGGGCCTCGGCGACCTGGTGGCGACCTGCTCCTCGCCGCTCTCCCGCAACCACACCTTCGGCACCAACCTCGGCAAGGGCATGACGCTCCAGGAGACCATCGCGGTCACCCGGCAGACCGCCGAGGGCGTCAAGTCCTGCGAGTCCGTACTGGACCTGGCCCGCCGGCACGGCGTCGACATGCCCATCACGGAGACGGTCGTCGGCATCGTCCACGAGGGCAAGCCCCCGGTGGTCGCCCTCAAGGAACTGATGTCCCGCAGCGCCAAGCCGGAACGCCGCTAGCGACGGGCCCGGGCGGTCCTCCGCCCGCCCCGCTGCACGCTGAGCGACGGTCCGTACGACCTGCGCGACCGTCCGTGCGACGCCGGGCGACAGGCGCCCTGCGGCGCTTACCGACCGCCGTACCAACGGGTACTCTCAACCCGATATGAGCACCGAGAACCTCCCCCAGAGCCCCGGCCGGCCGCCTCGCAAGCCTCGTGTGGCCGTCGTCTTCGGCGGCCGCAGCTCCGAGCACGGAATCTCCGTGGTCACCGCCGGCGCCGTCCTGCGCGCCATCGACCGTACGAAGTACGACGTGCTGCCGATCGGCATCGCCCAGGACGGCCGCTGGATGCTCACGGCCGACGAACCCGACCGGATGGCGATCGTCGACCGGCGCCAGCCCAGCGTCGAGCAGCTCGCCGAGACCACCGACGGCGGCGTGCTCCTGCCCGTCGACCCGGCCAACCGCGAGGTCGTCTACAGCGAGCCCGGCTCGGTTCCCAAGGCGCTCGGCGAGGTCGACGTCGTCTTCCCCGTGCTGCACGGCCCCTACGGCGAGGACGGCACCCTCCAGGGTCTCCTGGAGCTCTCCGGAGTCCCCTACGTCGGCTCCGGCGTCCTCGCCTCGGCCGTCGGCCAGGACAAGGACTACATGAAGCGGGTGTTCACCTCGTTCGGGCTGAAGGTCGGCCCCTACCTGGTGATCCGCCCCCGCGAGTGGGAGCAGGACCAGGAGGGCGCCCGCCGTAGGATCGCCGAGTTCGCGGCCGAGCACGGCTGGCCGCTGTTCATCAAGCCCGCGCGCGCCGGCTCGTCCTTCGGCATCACCAAGGTCGACTCCTTCGAGGGGCTCGACGAGGCGATCGAGGAGGCGCGGCGGCACGACCCGAAGATCATCGTCGAGGCGCTGCTGCGCGGCCGCGAGATCGAGTGCGGGGTCCTGGAGTTCGAGGACGGCCCGCGTGCCTCGGCGCCCGCCGAGATCCCGCCGGTGCAGTCCCACGACTTCTACGACTTCGAGGCGAAGTACATCGACTCGGCCTCCGGGATCGTGCCCGCCCCGCTCACCGAGGAGCAGACCGCCGAGGTGCGCCGGCTCGCGGTGGCCGCCTTCGACGCGGCGTCCTGCGAGGGCCTCGTCCGCGCGGACTTCTTCCTCACCGAGGACGGCGAGTTCGTGATCAACGAGATCAACACGATGCCGGGCTTCACGCCGATCTCCATGTACCCGCGCATGTGGCAGGAGAGCGGCGTCAGCTACCCGGAACTGGTCGACCTGCTCGTCCAGGCCGCGCTGCGCCGTCCCACCGGGCTGCGGTAGCGGCGGCCTCCCGCCCCGCGCACATCAGTCGGCGATCCCCACGGGGATCGCCTTCTTGATGGCCGGGGCCAGATCGACGAGGGCACTGTCCCGGTCCTCGGCCAGGGACGTCGGCAGGGTGAACTCCACGTACGTCACGCGGGAAGCCGTGGTGAAGCGGTACGACCCGTCGTCCCGCTTCTCCATGAGCCAGTCGACGCCGTTCACCCGGCCGCCGACCGCGGCCGGATCGTCGCCGTGGGCCACTTTCGGATCCAGCATCTTCGCGGGCCGTTCGACACCGCAGCGCAGTATGATCGCCGGGCTCCCCCAGCCCGCGGTCAGCGCGGACCGGGGCCCGGGATCGTCCCGGTCGAGACCGTCGACCTTCCGCGGCAGCGCCTTGTCCAGGTTCTGGCACAGCTTGGTGACCTTGCTGTCCGGGGTGGGAACCACGACCGAGGCGCCGTCGTCTGCTGAGGAGCAGCCCGTGACGGCGATCAGCAGAGCGAGGGCGGGCAGCGCGGCGACGGTGCGGGCGATGCGGAGCCGGTGACGGGACGAGTTCACCGGCCAAGCGTAGACGGGGGCTAGAGGTGCACGACCGGGCAGGTCAGGGTTCGGGTGATGCCGTCCACTTGCTGGACCTTGGCGACCACCATGCGGCCGAGAGCGTCGACCGTGTCGGACTGGGCGCGCACGATCACGTCGTACGGCCCGGTGACGTCCTCGGCCTGGATCACCCCCGGGATCTTGCTGATCGTCTCGGCGACGGTCGACGCTTTGCCGACCTCCGTCTGGATCAGGATGTACGCCTGTACCACGGAACCTCCACGGCGGCCACGAGGATCATGTGGGGAAAAGGAACGCCACGGTATCGCGTCGGCGCGTGCCGCGGGGAGACCCTTGGGGGCAGGGGCTTGCGCGCCGGGGTGCGCGCAGTACAGAAGTTGACGGCCGAGCCGGCCGTCATGAGGACATCGACAGCTCGCGACCGGGCACAGACAGCAAGCGAAGGGGCAGTACGACGATGAAGGGCACCGTGGGCGAGTTGGGGGAGTTCGGGCTCATCAAGGAGCTGACCTCGCGTCTCACCACCACCCCGGCGGTCCGGGTCGGCCCCGGCGACGACGCCGCGGTGGTCGCCGCGCCCGACCGGCGGGTCGTGGCGAGCACCGACATCCTGCTGGAGGGCCGGCACTTCCGCCGCGACTGGTCCACGGCCTACGACGTCGGACGCAAGGCGGCCGCGCAGAACCTCGCGGACATCGCCGCCATGGGAGCCGTGCCCACCGCGCTGCTGCTCGGCCTGGTCGTCCCGGCCGAACTCCCGGCCACCTGGCCCTCCGAGCTGATGGACGGCCTGCGCGACGAGTGCCAGGTCGCCGGCGCCGCCGTGGTCGGCGGAGACGTCGTACGAGGCGACACCATCACCGTCGCCATCACCGCGCTCGGCGATCTGCGCAACCACGAGCCGGTGACGCGCAGTGGAGCGCAGTCCGGTGACGTCGTCGCCGTGACCGGCTGGCTCGGCTGGTCCGCCGCCGGGCACGCGGTGCTCTCCCGCGGCTTCCGCTCGCCCCGTGCCTTCGTGGAGGCCCACCGCCGCCCCGAACCGCCCTACCACGCCGGTCCCGCCGCCGCCGGGCTCGGCGCCACCGCGATGTGCGACGTGAGCGACGGGCTGATCGCCGACCTCGGGCACATCGCCGAGGCGAGCAAGGTCCGCATCGACATCCGCTCGGGCGCCATCGACATCCCGTCCCAGATGAACGACATCGGGCAGGCCGTCGGCGTGGACCCGATCCAGTGGGTGCTGACCGGGGGAGAGGACCACGCGATCGTGGCGACCTTCCCGCCGGACGTGAAGCTGCCCGCGCGCTGGAAGGTCATCGGCGAGGTCCTCAACCCGTCGGCGCTGCCCCAGGTGACGGTCGACGGCGCGCCCTGGACCAGCAAGGGCGGCTGGGACCACTTCGGGGACATCGAGGCGTGAGCGGGGGCGTCGGAGCGTGAGCGGCGGCGGCCGGGGCGTGAGCGGCGGCGTCGGTGGACGTGAGGGGAGACAGCCGGGCATGAGCGGGGACGGTGTGCGGGGCGGCGGAGCGGGTGCGCCGCCCCGGGTCCTGACGGTCGCCGGCTCCGACTCCGGGGGCGGCGCGGGCGTCCAGGCCGACCTGAAGACGATGCTCGCGCTCGGCGTGCACGGCATGAGCGTGATCACCGCCGTCACGGCGCAGAACTCGCTGGGCGTGAAGGGCGCCTGGGAACTGCCCGTGGACGCCGTGACCGCCCAGTACCGCGCGGTCGTCGACGACATCGGCGTCCAGGCCGTCAAGACCGGCATGCTGGCCTCCGCCGCGCTGGTGGAGGCCGTCGCCGCACTGCTCGCCGGGACCGGCGCGCCCGTCGTCGTCGACCCGGTCGGCGTCTCCAAGCACGGCGACGCGCTGCTCGCCGCCTCCGCCCTCGACTCCGTCCGCACCCGGCTGCTTCCCACGGCCACCGTCGCCACCCCGAACCTCGACGAGGTCGCCCAGCTGACCGGCGTACGGGTCGAGGGCGAGGGGGACCTGGGACGGGCCGCGGCGGCCGTCCTGGAGTTCGGCCCGCGGTGGGTGCTCGTCAAGGGCGGTCATCTGCCCGGCGAGGCCGTGGACTTCCTGACCGACGGCCGTGAGGAGCACTGGCTGCGCGCTCCCCGCCACGACAACCGGCACACCCACGGCACGGGCTGTACCCTCGCCTCGGCGATCGCGTCGTACCTGGCCCTGGGCGCCGACGTGCCGGAGGCCGTCGCGCGGGCCAAGGAGTACGTCACCGGGGCGATCGCCGCCGGGTTCGCCCTCGGCGGCGGCATCGGACCGGTGGACCACGCGTGGCGGTTCAGGCCGGGGCGGTAGCGGGCGCGGCGGTAACGGGCGGGCCGGTGCTCCGGGCCCGCGCGGCGAGCGGCACCGTGCGGACGCACGGCCCCTGTACGGACGCACGGCAAAAAGCCGGCCCACCGTGAGGTGGACCGGCTCTGAGCGAACCAGCAGTGGCCGCGCGCTAGCGGTTGCGTCAGCGCGAGACCTTGCCGGCCTTGATGCACGAGGTGCAAGCGTTGACGCGCTTCGGCGTCCCGCCGACCACGGTACGGACGCGCTGGATGTTCGGGTTCCAGCGACGGGACGTACGGCGGTGCGAGTGCGAGATGTTGTTGCCGAAGCCCGGCCCCTTGCCGCAGACGTCGCAGTTGGCAGCCACGGGTCACTCCAAAGACTTCAGATGCACTTACGGGTTGATCCCGGCATGCCGGGATCAGGATCTAGGATCTGAGTGGCGCTGCCAGGGGGAAGGCCCGATCAGATCGGGCAACCGGAGCAGCATACAACGACTGCGTCCGTACAACGAAACTACCATGACTGTTCCGGCCTCCGCCCCGGCCCTCCACCTGCCGGGACCGGCGCTGGGTCTACGCTGCGTCCCAGTCCAGCAGCTCAAGGAGGCGCAGGTGCCGCAGGTGCCGCAGACACTGGATGCTCTCGCGGTGCGGACCTGGTGCGGTCTCGCGCTGGAGGCGCTGGGACGGGCGCGCGAGGAGATCGACGCGATCAACGTCTATCCGGTGGCCGACGGGGACACCGGGACCAACCTGTATCTGACCGTGGAGTCGGCCGCCGCGGCCGTCGAGGCGGTCTTCGCGGGGCACGGCACCATGACCGCGCGCCGGGCCCTGCCCGCGGAGCGGCCCACGCTCGGCGAGGCGGCGTCGGCGATGGCGCACGGCGCCCTGATCGGGGCCCGCGGCAACTCCGGGACGATCCTCGCCCAGCTGCTGCGCGGGATGGCCCAGGTGCTCTCCGCCGAGGGCGGCACCGCCCACACCGACGGCCGGGGACTGCGGCTCGCCCTCAGACAGGCCGCCGACGCCGCGCGCCAGGCCGTCGCCCACCCCGTCGAGGGCACCGTCCTCACCGTCGCCCGCGCCGCCGCGGACGCCGCCGGAGGGGCCGAGGGCGACTGCGGGGCGGTCGCCCACGCGGCGTACGAGGGCGCGCGCGCGGCGCTCGCCGCGACCCCCGGGCAGCTGGCCGTCCTGCGCCGCGCCGGCGTGGTCGACGCGGGCGGACGGGGCCTGGTCGCCGTCCTGGCGGCGCTGGTGGAGTCGCTCACGGGCCAGGCGCCGGCCGGCGCCGAGGTGCCGGTGCCCCGTCCGCGCGGGGACCCGGCCGTGCCGCCCGAGCCGTGCGCGGACAAGGAACCGGGAGACCAGGGCCCCGCGTTCGAGGTGATCTACCTCCTGGAGGCGGACGACGACGCGGTGGCACGGCTGCGGGAACGCCTGGACGCGCTCGGCGACTCCCTCGTCGTGGTCGGCGGGGACGGCCTGTGGAACGTGCACGTGCACGTCGACGACGCGGGCGCCGCCGTGGAGGCCGGTGTGGAGGCGGGCCGGCCGCACCGCATCAGGATCACGCACTTCGGCCTCGGGGACGCGCACACCGGGGCGCAGCGGCCCCCCGGGGAGCGCGCCCGCCGGGCCGTCGTGGCGGTCGTCCCCGGCGAGGGCCTGGCCGGGCTGTACACGGAGGCCGGGGCCACCGCGGTGCTCGCCAGGCCCGGGGAGCCGCCCGCGAGCGGGGAGCTCGTCCAGGCGGTACGGCTGGCCCACGCGCGCGAGGTGGTGCTCCTGCCGAACGACGCCGAGCTGCGCCACACGGCGGCGGCCGCCGCCGAACAGGCGCGCGCGGAGGGTGTCCGGGTCGCGCTGATCCCCACCAGGTCCCCGGTCCAGGGCATCGCCGCGCTCGCCGTGCACGAACCGGACCGCCGCTTCGACGAGGACGTCGTCGCCATGACCTCGGCGGCCGGTGCCACCCGCTACGCCGAACTCGCCGTCGCCGAGCGCCAGTCCTGGACGATGGCCGGCATCTGCCAGACCGGCGACATCCTCGGCCTCATCGACGGTGACGTGGCCGTCATCGGCTCGGACCTCACGGACACGGCGAGGACCGTCCTCGACCGCATGCTCGCCTCGGGCGGGGAGATGGTCACCCTCGTCCTCGGCGACAGCGCCCCCGAGTCCATCGCCCCCCACCTGGAATCGCATGTCCGCGACGTCTACCTGGCGGTCGACACGGTGGTGTACCGGGGCGGGCGGCAGGGGGCGTTGCTGCTGATCGGGGTGGAGTAGGGCCCCGGGACAGGACCGGCGGGCCCGGCTGGTGCGGCGGGGCCGACCTGAGCGGCCGGCGGCCGGCCCGGGGGAGGGGCGGCCGCCGGGACGTCACGTCCGCGGGTGCTCGGCCATCAGCTCCAGCATGCGTTCGGCCTCGGCGATGCGGGCCTGTGCCGTCTCCTCGTCCCGGTCCGCCCGCGCTGCCGGTCCGTCCCGGTCGGCGTAGGCGGCGAGCACCGCACGCGCGCGTGCCGTCGCCTCCGCCGGGCGGCCCAGGTCAGCCGCCAGCCGGCCGGCCGCGAGTTCGGCGCCGGTACGGAAGTCGAGGGCGCCGGCCCCGAGGGACGCGAACGCCGAGACGGCACGGAGCGCGTGGGCCAGGGCCTCCTCGAAGGCGTCGGCGGCCTCGGCCGCCTCCTCCTCGTCGTCGGGGTCCTCGGGGGCGCAGCGGGCGACGAGGTCGCCGAACTGCCGGTGCGTGTGGCCGAGTTCGGCGACGAGCCGGTGACGTACGGCCTCGACCTCGGCCTTCGTCTCCGCCTCCGCCCCCGTCTCCGGTTCGGCGTCCGCCTCCGCCGCCGCGTTCGGTGACGCCTCGGCGAGCGCCTCCTCGCACGTGCGGACGGCCGACGCCATCAGCTCCCGTGCCCCGTCGGGCCCCGCGTCCGTCCGCACGAGGGCCCAGGCGCGGGCGCGCAGGGCGCGGACGAGTCCGTGCACGTTGCCCAGCTCCCGCCAGAGGTCCCCGGCGCGCGTGTAGGCCTTGTCGGCCTCGGCGGGCATCCCGGCCCGGCCGAGGGCCTCGGCGGCGAGGTGGGCGAGCATCGCGTGGTCGCGCTGCTCGGGCCAGTGCCGCGCGACGTCCGCCGCCCGCAGCAGGTGCTCGGCCGCCTCACGGTGCTCGCCGAGCTCGGTCAGGCAGTCGCCGAGCCACCACCGGGTCTGGACGATCGTGCCGTCCCCGTGCGTCTCGGCGCTCAGGTCGCGAAGCGCCGACTCCAGCACCTCCGCGGCCTCCGCCCACCGGCCCTGGCGCAGCAGGAACCCGCCGAGCTGGTGCCGGGACCAGGCGCCGAGCGTCGGCCCCTCACCGGCCTCGTCGGCCCAGTGCGCGGCCTCCAGCGCGTGGTCGGCGGCCGGTCCGGGCCGCCCGGTGGCGGCGAGGACGTCCGCCAGCCTCAGGTGGAGCTGCGCCTGCCCCGAGGCTCCCAGGTGGGGGCCGCCGTGCTCCAGGGCGGACCGGGCCGCCCGCTCCGCCAGCTCGGCGTCACCGAGGTGCTGGGCGGTCGGGGCCAGCCGGGCCTCGTACTCGACGGCGAACCAGGGCAGCCCGGCTGCCACGAAGGCCTCCGCGGCCTGCGACAGCAGGGCCGCCGCGCTCTCGGCGTCCCGGGCCAGCGCCGCGAGCTCCCCGAGCATGGCGCGTGCCTCCGCGGCCCGCGAGGCGAGCCGCACGTCCGCGATGTGCGGCTCGGCGAACTCCAGCAGCTCCCGCGCGGCGGCCTCGGCGGCGGCCGAGGCGGAGCCAGACGCCGTGCCGCCCCCGGCCGTCTCCTCGTCCGGCCCCGACGGGTCGGCCGCCGTCTCCTCCTCCGCCTCCGCCGCCTCCTGCGCCCGCAGCAGCAGGATGCGTGCCCGGCCGACCAGGACGGACGCCGTCTGCGGGACGCCGGTGCCGCCCCGCTCGTGGAGGGCGAGCACCTGCTCGTACGGCTCCGACACGGCCGCCAGGGCCTCGTCGCCACGGCCGGACAGGGCGAGGGCGTACGCGCCGCGCGCCCGGGCGGCCAGTGACTCGCCCGCGTCGCCCGCCCGCGCGTACAGCTCGGCCGCCCGCGCGTACAGCTCGGCCGCGCGCTCGAACAGCGCGGCACCCTCGGGACCGCTTCCCATCGCCGCGTGGTCGGCGATCTCGGCGCGGTCGCGCGCGTCCAGTTCGTGTCCCTCGGCGGCCCGCTCGACCGCCGCCCAGGCGGCGAGGGCCTCGGGGTGCAGGGTGTCCGACAGCCGCCGCGCCTTCGCGAGCAGCGCGGGCAGGTCCGGCTCGGCGAGGGCACCACCGGACGCGCCGTCCGGCGCCGCCGCGGTGCCGGACCGCTCCGCGACCACCGGCTTCGCGCCCACGCGCGCGCTGCGCACCCCCAGCGGCAGCCGGTCGGCCAGCGGCCGCTGGGCCATGCGCGCACGGGTGCGGTCACCGATGGCCGGCGTGCCGTTGCGTGCGTCGAAGCGGGCGGCCAGCGCCAGGGCCTCCCCGCGCGCGTGGGCCGCGAGTTCCCGTGCGGTCCAGGTACGGCCTACGGGCCCGGGCACCGTCTGGTCCCCGAGGCCCAGCTCGGTCAGCCGCTCCATCAGCAGGGCGACGACGGCCAGGAAGTCCAGCCGGCTGCGCGGCTCCCCGGAGTCCGTGAAGTACGCGGGACGCTCGGCCAGCAGCTCCAGGGCGCGCGCCTCGTTGCCGGACAGCGCGCAGAACTCCACGTGGTCCGCGTACGCGCCCCGCATGCTCTCCATCGCCCGCACCAGCCGGAACCCGCGCAGGTGGTGGGCGCGCGCCTCCTCGGTGCGGCCCAGCCGCAGCAGCGGCAGCAGGGAGGACGCCAGAACGGCGTGCGGCTCGTGGGCGCAGGTGTGCTCGCCCTCGACCACGGGCCGCCACAGCTCGAGTGCCGCCTCGTCGTCGCCGCGGTACGCCTGCCACCAGCCCTGGTCGTGCAGTTCGCAGGCGTGGCAGTCGGCCATCCGGTCCCGGTCGGCCGCCATCCACGCCGCGTACGCCCGCTCCGCGCGCTCCAGGTCGCCGACGTGCTTGGCGACGCTGTACTCGGCGCTGCGCACGGCCCGCTCGGAGTGCCCGGCGAGCCGGTAGCGGCGCTCCATCTCGCCGAGCCACTGTTCTATGGAGGCGAGCGGGATGTGAGGCTGGCCCAGCATCCCGGCCGACATCCACTTGAAGACCCAGTGCAGCGAGTGGATCTCGTACTCGTCGAAGTCCTCGGGGTGTTCGTCCCACAGGCGCAGCAGCCGCGCGAAGGGGACGAACATCTTGTCCTTCTCGGAGCTGTAGTTGTAGACCTTCAGCTGGTGTCCGAGCGCCTCGATGACGGCGAGCGGGATGTTCAGCCGCTCGGCCTCGGCGAGCAGCTGCTCCGCGCGCGCGTTGCGGGCGGGCCCCTCCGGCCGGTCGTAGTTCTCGGCCATCGCCCGGCGCAGGGTGTCGAAGTCGGTGATGGCGCTCATCGGCGGCCGTCCTCCTCGGTGCCGGTGTGGGTGGCCCATTCGAGCAGGCCGATGAACGCGCGGTTGAGCAGCGCGGAGTCCGCGGGCCGCAGCGGGCGCTGGGCCATCAGCAGGGCCTGCCCGTACAGGGACTCCGTGGCGGTGCCGATCAGCTCCGGGTCGTCCAGCGACCCGATCCTGCGGATCAGCGGGTTCAGGTGGTTGAGCACCAGGCGGGCGCGCGGCGTGCTGCCGCGCAGCGAGCCGAGGATGCCCGCCCACAGGTCGTCGGCCTGCCCCTCGGCGTCCGCGCGGGCCTGCTCGTGGCGCGCCGCCCGGTCGTCGAGGTGCAGCGCGGGCACGGACAGCGGGTGGAAGGCGCGCAGCACCACGTCGCAGTTCAGGGGGTCCAGGCGCGCCCGTGCGGCGGCCAGGAACGGCGCCAGGGCCAGCTCCTCCGCCGGGTCGACCGCGTCCAGGTGCGCGGTCACGGTGTCGGCGTCGAGCTCCGCGACGACGGTCCCCGGGCGCACCGAGGGCAGCGCCTCGACCAGTTCGCTGTCGTAGGTGTAGCCGCCGTTGACGACGCCGACGCCCTGCGCGGAGGCGATGGGCGCGACCTGCCGGTACTCCTCCACGGTCCGGGTGAAGTGCACCACCGGGTGCCGCTGCGCGAACTCCTCCAGGGACAGCCGCCCGTCGGTGGTCTCGAAGGGCAGCCACGGCAGCATCGTGCGCAGCATCTCGCGGTCGTGCCGGGCCAGCGACTTCACGCCCAGGTGGTGCACCGACAGGAAGGCCGCGAGCCGGTCCGGGTCACCCGCGGCGAGCCCGGTCAGCCAGGTGCGGATCCGCTCGCCCAGGGCCTCCCGTACGGCCGTGAGGGTCTCGTCCTCGTACAGCGACTCGCGGGACGCGGTGGGCCGCAGGCTGTCGGTGTCGATGACGCAGCGCACGAAGAACGCCCAGTCGGGCAGCAGCTGTTCGGCCCGCTCGGTGAGCAGCATGCCCTTGAGGTGCACCCGGTGGCCGGCCCGCTGGGCGGGGCTGACCGAGGACGGCAGGACGTAGGCGACACCGCGGATCCCGGCGAGCGGCACGTCCAGGTCGACGCAGTCCAGCGGCGCGAAGCCGAACAGGCCCTCGCAGTGCCGGGCGAGCGCCACGCGCCGGGCGGCGGGGCTCGGGTAGGGGCGTTCCCAGGGCGCCGGGAGGTCCGTGACCGTCTCGTCGCCCACCCGCACGTCGTACGGCAGCAGCGAACCGAAGTCCCGGGCGAGCGCGAGGACCCGCTCCTCGGTGAGCCATTCGCCGGCTCCCGGGCGCGCCACCAGGCGCACGGTGGTGCCCGGTTCGGGACGGTCGGCCGGGGACAGCGTCCGCACGGTGTACGAGCCGTCGTCGGTGGCCGTCCACTCGACGGGCGGCGCGTCGGGGGTCCGGGCGCTGCGGCTGACGACGCGGATGCGCGTGGCGACCACGAAGCAGGCCAGCAGACCGATGCCGAACTGCCCGAGGAAGTCGGAGCGCGCCGACTCGAGACCGCCGTCCCGCTTGGAGCTGCGGCCGATGGTCGCGAGGAGGCTGTGCACGTCGGACTCGGTGAGTCCCACGCCGGAGTCCTCCACGCGCAGGGTGCCGGCCGCGTCGTCGACGTACAGCCGCACACGCGCCGGGGCGTCGGGCTGCTCGGCCCGCCGGGCGGTGATGGCGTCCACGGCGTTCTGCAGCAGCTCGCGCAGATAGACCTTGGGGCTGGAGTAGAGGTGGTGGGAGAGCAGGTCCACGAGGCCGCGCAGATCCACCTGGAAGGTGTGCGGCTGCCGGGAGTCCTGGGACGGCTGGGCTGACTGGGATGACTGTGAGGTCTGGGATTCCATCGTCGCTGCGCCGGTGGGGGGACGGGCGACGGCGCGGGGTAGGGCGGTCCCGGTGACGGTGACCGCGAAAGGGCCGGAGCGCGTCATCCTAGGGTCCGGACGACTCGTCTGACCAGGGGTTAACGCCCCGTCTGACCAGCGGATTCCGGGTGTGTACGGTCATTGTCGGTGCCGTGGTGTGCAATGGACGGCGTGCCCGCGCTCGAAGAACCACTGAAGAAGACGCTCGGTCCCGCCACCGCGAAGGTGATGGCCGAGCACCTCGGCCTGCACACCGTCGGCGACCTGCTGCACCACTACCCCCGCAGGTACGAGGAGCGCGGGCAGCTCACCCACCTCGCCGACCTGCCCATGGACGAGCACGTCACGGTCGTCGCCCAGGTCGCCGAAGCCCGGCTGCACACGTTCTCCTCGTCGAAGGCCCCCCGCGGCAAGGGCCAGCGCCTGGAGGTCACCATCACGGACGGCAGCGGCCGCCTCCAGCTGGTCTTCTTCGGCAACGGCGTGCACAAGCCGCACAAGGACCTGCTGCCCGGCACGCGCGCGATGTTCTCCGGCAGGGTCTCCGTCTTCAACCGCCGCCTCCAGCTGGCCCACCCGGCGTACGAGCCGCTGCGGGGCGACGGAGACGAGGCGGCCGAGTCCGTCGACAGCTGGGCCGGAGCGCTCATCCCGATCTATCCGGCCACCGCCAAGCTGGAGTCCTGGAAGATCGCCAAGGCGGTCCAGACCGTCCTGCCGAGCGTCCAGGAGGCCGTCGACCCGCTGCCGGACAGCCTCCGCGAGGGCCGCGCCCTGGTGCGGCTCCCCGAGGCCCTGCTCAAGATCCACCGCCCGCACACCCGGGCCGACGTCGAGGACGCCCGCGCCCGCCTCAAGTGGGACGAGGCCTTCGTCCTCCAGGTCGCCCTCGCCCGCCGCCGCCACGCCGACGCCCAACTCCCCGCCGTCGCCCGCGAACCGGCCGCCGACGGCCTCCTCACCGCCTTCGACGCCAAACTGCCCTTCACCCTCACCGACGGGCAGAAGAAGGTCTCCGCCGAGATCTTCGCCGACCTCGCCACCCGGCACCCGATGCACCGGCTGCTCCAGGGCGAGGTCGGCTCCGGCAAGACCATGGTCGCCCTGCGCGCCATGCTCGCCGTGGTCGACTCCGGGGGACAGGCGGCCATGCTGGCGCCCACCGAGGTGCTCGCCCAGCAGCACCACCGTTCCGTCACCGAGATGATGGGCGAGCTGGCCGAGGGCGGGATGCTCGGCGGGGCCGAGCACTCCACCAAGGTGGTGCTGCTCACCGGGTCCATGGGAACCGCCGCGCGCCGGCAGGCACTGCTCGACCTCGTCACCGGCGAGGCAGGGATCGTGATCGGCACGCACGCGCTGATCGAGGACAAGGTGAAGTTCCACGACCTCGGCCTGGTCGTCGTCGACGAGCAGCACCGCTTCGGCGTCGAGCAGCGCGACGCCCTGCGCGGCAAGGGCGCCCAGCCCCCGCACCTGCTCGTCATGACGGCCACACCCATCCCGCGCACGGTCGCGATGACCGTCTTCGGCGACCTGGAGACGTCCGTCCTCGACCAGCTCCCCGCCGGACGCTCGCCGATCGCCAGCCATGTCGTCCCGGCCGCCGACAAACCGCACTTCCTGGCCCGCGCCTGGGAGCGGGTGCGCGAGGAGGCCGCCAAGGGGCACCAGGCGTACGTGGTCTGCCCGCGCATCGGGGACGAGGAGGAGGGGAAGGGCGGCCGCGGGAAGCCGGCGCAGGACGAGGCCGAGAAGCGCCCGCCGCTCGCCGTCCTCGAGGTGGCCGCCCAGCTCTCCCAGGGCCCCCTCCAGGGCCTGCGGGTCGAGATCCTGCACGGCAGGATGCAGCCCGACGACAAGGACGCCGTGATGCGGCGCTTCACCGCGGGCGAGACGGACGTCCTGGTCGCCACCACCGTCATCGAGGTCGGCGTGAACGTGCCGAACGCCACCGCGATGGTGATCATGGACGCCGACCGGTTCGGCGTGTCCCAGCTCCACCAGCTGCGCGGCCGCGTCGGCCGGGGCTCCGCGCCCGGCCTGTGCCTGCTGGTGACCGAGATGCCCGAGGCGAGCCCCGCCCGCGCCCGGCTCACGGCGGTCGCCTCCACCCTCGACGGCTTCGAGCTCTCCCGCATCGACCTCGAACAGCGCCGCGAGGGCGACGTGCTCGGCCAGGCCCAGTCCGGTGTCCGCTCCTCCTTGCGCATGCTCGCGGTCATCGACGACGAGGAGATCATCGCCGAGGCACGCGAGGAGGCGACCGCGGTCGTCGCCGCCGACCCGGACCTCACGGACGTCCCCGGCCTGCGCACCGCCCTCGACGCCCTGCTCGACGAGGAGCGCGAGCAGTACCTGGACAAGGGCTGAGAGGCTGCCGGGCAGCCTCCTCTGAGAGACTGGACCCGACCCGTCGTCGGAGCGAAGGACCCTCATGACCCGCGTGATCGCCGGCCGGGCCGGTGGACGCCGTCTGGCCGTCCCGCCGGGTACCGGCACCCGGCCCACCTCCGACCGGGCGCGCGAGGGCCTCCTCTCCACCTGGGAGTCCCTGCTCGGCGGCCCCCTGGACGGCGAACGCGTCCTCGACCTGTACGCGGGTTCGGGCGCCGTCGGCCTGGAGGCCCTCAGCCGAGGCGCCGCTCACGTCCTGCTCGTGGAGGCCGACGCCCGCGCGGCCCGGGTCGTCCGCGCCAACGTCGCCTCACTGGGCCTTCCCGGCGCCGAGGTCAGGGCGGGCAAAGCGGAACAGATCATTCGGACGCCGGCCCCGGACACCCCGTACGACCTGGTCTTTCTCGACCCCCCGTACGCCGTCCCCGACGACGATCTTCGCGAGATCCTGCTCACACTCCGGGCCCAGGGGTGGCTCGCGGGCGAAGCCCTCGTCACCGTGGAGCGCAGCACCAGAGGTGGCGCATTCGAGTGGCCCGAGGGCTTCGAGGCGATCAGGGCCCGTCGCTACGGCGAGGGAACGTTTTGGTACGGTCGCGCCGCCTCACCGTGCGAAGACGCACGATGACCGGACCGGAGAGCGAGGGACCTCAGTTGCGCCGCGCCGTCTGTCCCGGGTCATTCGACCCGATCACCAACGGACATCTCGACATCATCGCCCGAGCGTCCAAGCTGTACGACGTGGTGCACGTAGCGGTGATGATCAATCAGTCCAAGAAGGGCCTGTTCACCGTCGACGAGCGGATCGAACTGATCCGTGAGGTCACCGCCGAGTTCGGGAACGTCGAGGTCGAGGCGTTCCACGGCCTCCTCGTCGACTTCTGCAAGCAGCGCGACATCCCCGCCATCGTCAAGGGCCTGCGCGCGGTCAGCGACTTCGACTACGAGCTGCAGATGGCCCAGATGAACAACGGCCTCTCGGGTGTGGAGACCCTCTTCGTCCCCACCAACCCCACCTACAGCTTCCTCTCCTCCTCGCTCGTCAAGGAGGTCGCCGCCTGGGGCGGCGACGTCTCCCACCTCGTGCCCCCGCAGGTCCTGGAGGCCCTCGCCGGGCGGCTGGGCCACGACTAGGGCCTGACCGGGCGTCACCCGGTGTCGGGCGGCCACCGGCTGGCCGTACAGTCGGACCGTCCGTCTCCAACACAGCTGTAGAGAGTGGCGAGCACACGGTGGACGTGCAGAAGAAGCTCGATGAGATCGTCTCGGCGGTGGGCAGCGCCCGCTCCATGCCCATGTCGGCCTCGTGCGTGGTCAACCGCACCGAGCTGCTCTCTATGCTCGAAGAGGTGCGCAAGGCGCTGCCCGGCTCCCTCGCCCAGGCCCAGGAGCTGATCGGCGGCCGCGAGCAGATGGTCGAGCAGGCCCGCCAGGAGGCCGAGCGGATCATCAAGGGCGCGCACGCCGAGCGAGGCTCCCTGATCTCCGGCACCGAGGTCGCCCGCCGCTCGCAGAACGAGGCCGACCGCATCCTCGCCGAAGCCCGCCAGGAGGCCGAGGAGATCCGCGCCGAGGCCGACGACTACGTCGACTCCAAGCTCGCCAACTTCGAGGTCGTCCTCACCAAGACCCTCGGCTCCGTCGGCCGCGGCCGCGAGAAGCTCCTCGGCACCGGCCCCGGCCTGGACGAGCAGGGATACGAGGACGAGGACGCCCCCGAGCGCAGCCACGACCCCGAGACCCTGCGCCGCAGCGCGGACGAGTACGTCGACGTCAAGCTCGGCGCCTTCGAGGCCGTCCTCGCCAAGACCCTGGAGGCCGTCGGCCGCGGCCGGCAGAAGCTGCACGGCCGGATCGCCACCGACGACCTCGGCGCGCTCGCCGACGACGGCACGCCCGTGCACCACACCAGCGACTCGGACTACCTCGCCGGACTCGCCGAGCTGGCCGAGCCCCCCGCCGCGCAGCCCGAGCCGCAGCGGACGCCCGTCGCCCCGGCCCAGGCCCCCGAGATCCCGGCGCAGCCGCAGTACGCCCAGCAGGACGCCTACGCCTACCAGCAGCAGACCGACCCGTACGGCTACCAGCAGCAGTACGTCCAGCAGGACGTCTACGGCTACCAGCAGCAGGCCGACCCGTACGGCTACCAGCAGCAGGGCTACGACCAGCAGGCGCAGCAGGCGGGATACGACCCGGGGCAGGGGGCGCAGGGCGGCTACGGTGCGCCCGAGACACACGCCCTCGACGAGACCAGCCTCTTCGACACCAGCATGATCAGCGCCGAGCAGCTGCGCGCCTACGAGCAGGAGCGCGGCAACCGCTGACCGCCGCCGGCCGCCGCCGGCCGGGGACCGTACGGCCGGGTGCCGAGGCCCCCGCGAGCGGCCGGTGACCGGTGGCGGGCACCGGATTGGGTTGTGGGCGAAAGGTCAAGTATCCTGGCCCTTCGGTCGCGACTACGTCCGCGATCCAAGCTGCCCGCGCACCGCCGGAGCGGCATCCCTGAGTCTCTGAAGATCGAAAGCAGGAATGGCCCTGAACGCCCGCCTCGACCACCGCAACCCTCTCGTGTTCGACACGCACGAGCTGGGGCGGCGTCCCGGTGCGCTGCAGCGCCTGACCCGCACGATCGACGCCCCCCGGGACCTCGGTCTCCAGGGAGTCATCGAGGTGCCGGAAGGCGCCCCGGTGGAGCTCGACCTCCGGCTCGAGTCGGTCATGGAAGGTGTGCTCGTCACAGGCACCGCCCGTGCAACGGCCGAGGGGGAGTGCGTAAGGTGTCTGGAGCCGGTCGGGCTCGCGCTCGAAGCGGACTTCCAGGAGATGTTCTCGTACCCTGACGCCGATGACCGGGGCCGTGTGAAAGCGGAACCGGCCGACGACGCCGAGGAAGACGAGGACACGCTCTTTCTCGAGGACGGCCTGTTCGACCTCGAACCCGTGCTGCGTGATGCGGTGGTGCTCGCACTGCCGATGCAGCCGGTGTGCCAGGACGACTGCCCCGGCCTGTGCTCCGAGTGCGGAGCCCGGCTGGCGGACGACCCGGACCACCACCATGACGCCGTCGACATCCGTTGGGCGGCACTGCAGGGACTCGCCGGTTCACTCGAAGATGGCGAGAAGGACGAGATGAGCGGCGGCGTGCCTCGATCAGCGCCCGCCGACGAGAAGCAGGAGAAGTAGCCGTGGCTGTTCCGAAGCGGAAGATGTCGCGCAGCAACACGCGCCACCGCCGGTCGCAGTGGAAGGCTGCGGTCCCCACCCTGGTTGCGTGCGAGCGCTGCCACGAGCCCAAGCTGCAGCACATCGCGTGCCCGGCTTGCGGCACCTACAACAAGCGCCAGGTCCTCGAGGTCTGAGCGGCTGGTGAGAGGTCTGATGTCTGACGCCAAAAACAGTCCCCGCCGCGGCGGGGGTCCGGCGGACACAGCCTCGTCCCACACGCTTCTGGAAGGGCGGCTCGGGTACAAGCTCGAGTCCGCCCTTCTGGTGCGTGCGCTGACGCACCGTTCGTACGCGTACGAGAACGGCGGTCTGCCGACCAACGAGCGCCTGGAGTTCCTCGGGGACTCCGTGCTGGGCCTCGTGGTCACCGACACGCTGTACCGCACCCACCCCGACCTGCCCGAGGGCCAGCTGGCCAAGTTGCGGGCCGCGGTGGTCAACTCGCGTGCGCTGGCGGAGGTGGGCCGCGGGCTCGAACTCGGCTCCTTCATCCGGCTCGGCCGGGGCGAAGAGGGCACGGGCGGCCGGGACAAGGCATCCATCCTCGCCGACACCCTGGAAGCGGTGATCGGCGCTGTCTATCTCGACCAGGGTCTGGAAGCGGCGGGCGAACTCGTCCACCGGCTCTTCGATCCCCTGATCGAGAAGTCCTCGAATCTGGGCGCCGGCCTGGACTGGAAGACCAGTCTCCAGGAGCTCACCGCGACCGAGGGGCTCGGTGTTCCCGAGTACCTGGTCTCGGAGACCGGTCCGGACCACGAGAAGACCTTTACTGCTGCCGCCCGCGTCGGAGGCGTCTCGTACGGCACCGGCACCGGCCGCAGCAAGAAGGAGGCGGAGCAGCAGGCCGCCGAGTCCGCGTGGCGGGAGATCCGTGCCGCCGCGGACGAGCGTGCCAAGGCCGCTCAGGACGCCGAGCAGGTGGCGAAGGCCGCCGAGCAGGCCGCCCAGGTCACCGAGGGGGCCGCCGACACCCCCTCGACCGCGACGAGCGACCAGGCCACGGCCTGACGGCCGCGTCTCCTTCCTCCTGACCCCGCCACGGCACCCGCCGCGGTGGGGTCAGGTGCTTCTCGCGGGGGATCACGGGGCCGGCACCCGTGCCGTGGCGCGTCCGGCCGGGAGGTACGCTGCGGACGTCGTCCGTGTCACCCCTCCGGAGGAGTCCGTGCCCGAGTTGCCCGAGGTCGAAGTCGTACGGCGCGGCCTGGAGCGCTGGGTGACCGGGCGGACGGTGAAGTCGGTCGAGGTCCGCCATCCCCGGGCGGTGCGGCGGCATCCGGCGGGGCCCGACGGGTTCGCCGGGGCGCTCGCGGGGCACCGCGTCGGACCGGCGGCGCGGCGCGGCAAGTACCTGTGGCTGCCGCTCGACGACTCGCCGTTCGCCGTGCTCGCGCACCTCGGGATGAGCGGGCAGCTTCTGGTCCAGCCGGAGGACGCCCCGGACGAGAAGCACCTGCGGGTGCGCGTCCGCTTCGAGGACGCGGGACCGGCCGCCGCAGAGGCGGCGGGCACCGAACTGCGTTTCGTGGACCAGCGCACCTTCGGCGGACTGTCGCTGCACGAGACCACCCCGGACGGCCTGCCGGACGTCATCGCGCACATCGCCCGCGACCCGCTCGACCCCCTCTTCGACGACGCCGCGTTCCACACGGCGCTGCGCGCCCGCCGCACCACGATCAAGCGCGCCCTGCTCGACCAGTCACTGATCAGCGGCGTCGGCAACATCTATGCGGACGAGGCGCTGTGGCGCTCCCGGCTCCACTACGAACGCCCGGCGGACACCTTCACCCGCCCGCGCACCGCCGAACTGCTCGGCCACATCCGCGACGTGATGAACGACGCGCTCGCCGCCGGAGGCACCAGCTTCGACAGCCTCTACGTCAACGTGAACGGGGAGTCGGGGTACTTCGACCGTTCCCTCGACGCGTACGGGCGTGAGGGCCTGCCCTGTCACAGGTGCGGGACCCCGATGCGGCGGCGGCCCTGGATGAACAGGTCCAGCTACTTCTGCCCACGCTGCCAGCGGCCTCCGCGGGCGCGGGCGGTCTGAGGGCGGTCTGTGGGCGGTCTGAGGGCGGCGCCCGCCTCCGTGGACGTGGGCAGCAGTCCGGCGCCGGCGCCCGGAACTCAGATTTCGCGGGCCTCGTCGTAGCGCCCGCGGGCCTCCAGGACGTCGTCCATCCGACCCTCCACGAGCTCGATGAGGGAGAGCAGTCGCTCCGCGACCTCGCGGCCGAGCGGGGTGAGCCGGTAGTCGACGCGCGGCGGATTCGTCGGCTGCGCGTCGCGGTGGACCAGTCCGTCGCGCTCCAGTGCGTGCAGGGTCTGGGAGAGCATCTTCTCGCTCACACCGTCGATCCGGCGGCGCAGTTCGTTGAAGCGGAAGGTGCCGTCGTGCAGGGCGCCCAGGGTGAGCGACCCCCAGCGGCCGGTGACGTGCTCCAGCGTGCCCCGGGACGGACATGTCCGGGCGAAGACGTCGAACGCGAGATCCCCGTCTCCCCCGCAGGCACCGCCCACGCCCGCGACCTCCGCTTCCGCGCCCTGCGCGGCCCGCGCGATGGATTCCATGCGGATGAGGATACTCCGACGCAGCGCACACTGGGAGGTTGCGCTAACCAAAAGTTAGTGCTTTCCTTCGTCAGTGCCGCCGGGGCCCCCGGACGGCATGTAACGAGTCGTACTCCGTCCGGCCATCGCCCTTCCGAGGAGCCCCATCGTGAGCAGCCCCATCGTCTCGATCGCCTACCACTCCGGCTTCGGCCACACCGCGGTCCTCGCCGAGGCGGTGCGTTCCGGTGCCGCCGACGCGGGCGCCGAGGTCCACCTGATCAAGGTCGACGAGATCACCGAGGAGCAGTGGGCGGCACTCGACGCCTCCGACGCGATCGTCTTCGGCTCGCCCACCTACATGGGCACCGCGTCCGGCGCCTTCCACGTCTTCGCCGAGGCGTCCTCGAAGCGCTGGGCCGGGCAGGACTGGAAGGACAAGCTGGCGGCCGGGTTCACCAACTCCGGCTCCATGAGCGGCGACAAGCTGCACACCCTGCAGTTCTTCCAGACCCTCGCCTCCCAGCACGGCATGAACTGGGTGAGCCTGGGCCTGCACCCCGGCTGGAACACCAGCACGGCCTCCGAGAACGACCTCAACCGCCTCGGCTTCTTCGCCGGCGCGGCCGCGCAGACGAACGCCGACGCGGGCCCCGACGGCGTCCACAAGGCCGACATCGCGACCGCCGAGCACCTCGGCCGCCGGGTCACGGAGACGGCGCGCGTCTTCGTCCAGGGCCGGGCCGCCGCCGTCGCGTAGTCCGTCGCCCACTGGACAGGGGTGTGCCCCGGACCACGACAGCGGTCCGGGGCACCCCCCTGTCCAGTGGGTCGTCGTCGACGGCCCGACGGCCCGACGGGCCTCAGGGGAGATCCGTGCCGGACATGTCGTTCGCCGTGAGCACGAAGAAGACGCAGAAAGCGAGCACGACGCCGAAGAAGAGGAGCAGGGCGATCATGCTCGCCGCGCTCCTGGCGGGGCTCGGCGCGTGCGCCGTCGCCCGGTGCGGCCGGTCGGCCGGGTAGTGGACGGTGACGAAGTCCCCCTCGACGGTCGTCGCCGGGCCGTTCTCCTCCTCGAACCGGACGGGAGGGCCCGCCGGGGACGTGAACTCGTAGACGTGGTGCAGCGTGGTCGTGGCGTGGCCGTCGCCATGGCCGCCGCTCGTCGTGGTGAACGTGCGCAGACAGCGTGCCTCCGCCGTCAGGCCGCTCGACCAGGCCCGCCTCAGCTCCCAGAAGCGTCTGACGACCTTGACCGCCATCGCGACCACCACCGCGGCGATGAACGCCGGCACGGCATAGAAAAAGAACTCCACGACTGCCCCCCGAGTGACCCGACACGCCACCCTGGTCCCGGGCGGCGTACGGAGAACGTACTCGCGGAAGAGGGCCGCGAAGCTCAAGTGCGGCTCAGAATGGGCCCAGGGGCATCCGGTCCGAAGCGACCGCGGCCGCGGACAAGGTCTCCGGAAGTCCGCGAGCCTGCGCAGGGCGGCCCGGAAACGCCCGGGTCACCCGGCCCCGGGCCCGCCCCGGCAGCCGTGGAAGCGCGGGGCCGGGCGCCCGGCCCCGCGATGTGTCAGTAGCCGAAGTCCTGCGTCCACCACGGGCCACCCGACGCGAAGTGCGCGCCGACGCCCAGGGTCTTGAAGTCGCAGTTCAGTATGTTCGCGCGGTGGCCGGGGCTGTTCATCCAGGCCTCCATCACCGCCGCGGCGTCGGCCTGGCCGCGGGCTATGTTCTCGCCGCCGAGGTCGGAGATGCCGGCCTTCGCCGCACGGTCCCAGGGGCTCGCCCCGCTGGGGTCGGTGTGGTCGAAGAAAGCGCGGGCGGCCATGTCCTCGCTGAACGCGGAGGCCAGATTCGACAGGGCGCTGTTCGCGGCCACCGGGCTGCAACCCACCTTGGCCCGCTCCTGGTTGACCAGCCTCAGCACCTCGGCCTCCGCCGCGGACTCGGCGGACACCGTCACCGGCGCCTCGGTCTTCGGGGCCTTGGTCGCCTTCCGCGACGGAGCGGAGGAGGCCTTCGACTCGCTCGGCTTCGCCGACGGAGTCTTCGAGGGCTTCTCGGACGGCTTCTCGGAAGGCTTCTCCGACGGCTTCGAGGGGGTCTTGGAGGACTGGGAGGGCGAGACCGAACGCTCGGCGTCGCGGCTCGCGGCGGAGGTGTCGCGCTCCTCGGCGGGGCCCGTGGCCCCGCCCTGCTGGGTCGCACGACCCGACGGGCTGTCCGCGGCCTGCACGGTGTCGCCGCCACCGCCGCCACCGATCGAGTAGCCGTCAGTGCCCGCAATCACCCCGGTGGCCACGGCGGCCGTGCCCAGGGCGACCGCCGCGGAGACGCCGATCAGCCCGCTGCGTACGGGCGTCCCGGCCTTCTTCCTGCGGTGCGAACGGGCGGTGTTGCTCGGCAGATCGGCGATCGCGGCGTAGCCGTAGAGGTTCTCGGGGCCGTAGCTCTCCGTGTGGGCCTCGTGTGTCTGCGTGGCCCCGGTTGCGCGGCCGGTGGCGGCGCGGCCGGCGGCGGAGCGTCGGTGGCGTCCCATCTTCTGGCCTTCCTCATCCTTGCGGTACGCGTCCCTCACTCGAAGGAGTGAGTTTCACATGAGATTCACTGGATCGGGACGGTACCCCATGGCGCAAGGGCCAGGAGGGCTGCGAGGGACATTGTCCGGTTAGCGTGCAGCCATGAACGAGGATGTACGGCTCGTCGCGTGGGTGCGCGGACGGGTACAGGGCGTGGGATTCCGCTGGTTCACGCGTGCCAGGGCGCTGGAGCTCGGCGGGCTGAGTGGTTTTGCTCTCAATTTGGAGGACGGACGTGTCCAGGTGGTCGCGGAGGGCCCGAGGGCCGGCTGCGAAGGCCTGCTCGAGTGGCTCCGCGGTGACGACACACCCGGACGTGTGGACGGTGTCACTGAGATGTGGGACACGCCCCGCGGCGGCTACGACGGCTTCGCCATCCGCTGACATCCGACGGTGACGGCCCCCGGGCGAGGGCGCGCGCGAGCCCGTGCGCGCCCTCCGCAACGGCGGTGACCTGGTGGTTGCCAAGAAGCGGATGTCGTGGCAGGCTCCCGGGCAACGTTGATCTCCACGCCCCCGGGGCCCCGCAGGAGTCGCCGCGCCGCCCCCCGAGGGCCGCGTGCCCCCGGGGCGCACGCCGATACGGGGCGTGATCGTGTTGACCGTCAAACTTTTTGGTGAGACGCTGAAAGCCCCGCGCACCTCAGCTGTTTGGCATGTGGCAACAGCAGCAAGAACCTAAAAGTGTCAAGCATCGCGGGTGCGATTCCCTCACGACCCAACCGCTTCGGTCGGTCACGCATTGTGGAGGACCATCCATCATGGCAAAGGCGCTTCTCGGTTACGTCGGCGGCTCCGACCCGCGACTCATCGCCGAGATGCGACGGCTCCAGCAGCGCGTCCAGGACCTCGAATCCGAGCTCGTACGGATCCAGGCCGAGAACGACGCGCTCGCGGCTGCCGCTTCTCACGACTCGCTTCTCGAAAGCATCGACGCGCCCCAGGCCGAGCCTGCGCTCACCTGATCACAGCACCGCTAACGCACACAGCACAGCACCACGACAGCAGCGGTCGGGCTGCCCGGATCAACCGCTCTCGTCGTCAGAATCCCAAGGGACGCCATTCGGCGTCCCTTCTTCTTTCCCCCCGCGCGCTCCCCCGCGCACGCGCCCCACCCGACCGTGACAAGTCCTTCACTGTCTTCAACGGAGGGTGTGCCCTGCACGTACAGGGGTGAAACCGCGCGTTCATGGAGTGAGACCGGCCCGAAAGGTAGAGTCCGGCGGCGTGCACCTCAAGGCCCTGACCCTGCGCGGGTTCAAATCGTTCGCCTCGGCGACCACGCTGCGGTTCGAGCCGGGCATCACCTGCGTCGTGGGCCCCAACGGCTCCGGCAAGTCAAACGTCGTGGACGCGCTCAGCTGGGTCATGGGCGAGCAGGGCGCCAAGTCGCTGCGCGGCGGCAAGATGGAGGACGTCATCTTCGCCGGGACCACCGGCCGCCCGCCGCTCGGCCGGGCCGAGGTGTCCCTCACCATCGACAACTCCGACGGCGCCCTGCCCATCGAGTACGCCGAGGTCACCATCACGCGGATCATGTTCCGCAACGGCGGCAGCGAGTACCAGATCAACGGCGACACCTGCCGTCTCCTCGACATCCAGGAACTGCTCTCCGACTCCGGCATCGGCCGCGAGATGCACGTCATCGTCGGGCAGGGCCAGCTCGACTCCGTCCTGCACGCCGATCCGATGGGCCGCCGCGCCTTCATCGAGGAGGCCGCCGGCGTCCTCAAGCACCGCAAGCGCAAGGAGAAGGCGCTGCGGAAACTCGACGCGATGCGGGCCAACCTCGCCCGCGTGCAGGACCTGACGGACGAACTGCGGCGGCAGCTGAAGCCGCTCGGTCGGCAGGCCGCCGTCGCCCGCCGCGCCGCGGTGATCCAGGCCGACCTGCGCGACGCCCGGCTGCGCCTGCTCGCCGACGATCTCCTGCGGCTGCGCGGCGCGCTCCAGGCCGAGATCGCGGACGAGGCCGCGCTCAAGGAGCGCAAGGAAGCCGCCGAGGCCCAGCTGCGGACGGCGCTGCAGCGCGAGGCCGCGCTCGAGGACGAGGTGCGGCGCCTCGCGCCCCGGCTGCGCACCGCCCAGCAGACCTGGTACGAGCTGTCGCAGCTCGCCGAGCGGGTGCGCGGCACCGTGTCGCTGGCCGACGCGCGCGTCAAGAGCGCCACCTCCGCCCCCGCCGAGGAGCGGCGCGGACGCGACCCCGAGGACATGGAGCGGGAGGCCGCGCGGATCCGCGAGCAGGAGGCCGAGCTGGAGGCGGCACTGGAGGCGGCGGAGCACGCCCGGGAGGACACCGTCGCGCACCGCGCCGAGCTGGAGCGCGCACTCGCCGCCGAGGAACGCCGGCTCAAGGACGTGGCCCGCGCCATCGCCGACCGGCGCGAAGGACTCGCCCGCCTCGGCGGCCAGGTCAACGCCGCCCGTTCGCGCGCGGCCTCGGCCCAGGCCGAGATCGACCGGCTCGCCGCCGCCAGTGACGAGGCCGGGCAGCGCGCGGCCGCCGCCCAGGAGGAGTACGAGCAGCTCCAGGCCGAGGTCGACGGTCTGGACGCGGACGACACCGAGCTGACGGAGCGCCACGAGGCGGCGAAGAGCGCGCTCGCCGAGGCCGAGGCCGCCGCCACCGCCGCCCGGGAGGCCGCCACGTCGGCCGAGCGCAGACGCGCGGCGCTCGCGGCCCGCCATGAGGCGCTCGCCCTGGGCCTGCGGCGCAAGGACGGCACGGGCGCGCTGCTCGGTGCGGCCGACCGGCTCGCCGGACTGCTCGGCCCCGCCGCCGAACTGCTGACCGTCACCCCCGGCTACGAGGTCCCGCTGGCCGCCGCCTTCGGTGCCGCCGCCGACGCCGTCGCGGTGGCCACGCCCGCCTCGGCGGCGGAGGCCATCCGCCTGCTCCGCAAGCAGGACGCGGGCCGCGCGGCGCTGCTGCTGGCGAGCGCCCCGGAGGACGTGGCCCCGCGGGAGAGCGGCGAGGGTGCGGCGCCCGGCGGTCCGCCGCTCGCCGCCGACCTCGTCCGTGGCCCCGCCGAACTGATGCCCGCCGTACGGCGCCTGCTGCGCGGCATCGTCGTCGTCGGCACCCTGGAGGACGCCGAGGACCTCGTCCACGCCCGGCCCGGACTGACCGCCGTGACCGCCGAGGGAGACCTGCTCGGAGCGCACTTCGCCCACGGCGGTTCCGCCGGGGCGCCGAGCCTGATCGAGGTCCAGGCGTCCGTCGACGAGGCCGCCGCCGAACTCGTGGAGCTGGGCGTGCTGTGCGAGGAGCTGGCCGAGGCCCAGCACCAGGCCGGCGCCCGGCGCGCGGAGTGCGCCGGGCTCGTCGAGGAACTGGGGGAGCGCCGGCGTGCGGCCGAGCGGGAGAAGTCCGCCGTCGCCCAGCGGCTGGGCCGGCTGGCCGGGCAGGCCCGGGGCGCCGCGGGCGAGGCCGAGCGGAGCGCCGCCGCCGCGGCCCGCGCGCAGGAGGCCCTCGACCGGGCCGTGGAGGAGGCCGGGGAACTCGCCGAGCGGCTCGCCGTCGCCGAGGAGATGCCGGTGGAGGAGGAACCGGACACCTCCCTGCGGGACCGGCTCGCCGCGGACGGGGCCAACGCCCGGCAGACCGAGATGGAGGCCCGCCTCCAGGTTCGTACCCACGAGGAGCGGGTGAAGGGGCTCGCCGGACGGGCCGACGGGCTGGACCGGGCCGCCCGCGCCGAACGAGAGGCACGTGCGCGTGCCGAACAGCGGCGGGCGCGGCTGCGGCACGAGGCGGCGGTCGCCGGGTCGGTCGCCGCCGGAGCGCGCCTGCTCCTCGCGCACGTCGAGGTCTCCCTCGTACGGGCCGACGCGGAGCGGACCGCCGCCGAGGCGGCCAAGGCCCACCGGGAGCAGGAGCTCGACGCGGCCCGCACCGCCGGGCGTGACCTGAAGGCCGAGCTGGACAAGCTCACCGACTCGGTGCACCGCGGTGAGGTGCTGGGCGCGGAGAAGCGGCTGCGCATGGAGCAGCTGGAGTCGAAGGCGCTGGAGGAGCTGGGCGTGGAGCCGGCGGCCCTCGTCGCCGAATACGGTCCCGACCAGCCCGTGCCTCCCTCGCCGCCTGCCGAGGGCGAGGAACTGCCCGAGGACCCGGAGCACCCGCGCAACCGGCCGGTGCCGTTCGTCCGCGCCGAACAGGAGAAGCGCCTGAGGGCGGCCGAGCGGGCCTACCAGCAGCTGGGCAAGGTCAACCCGCTCGCGCTGGAGGAGTTCGCGGCGCTGGAGGAGCGCCACCAGTTCCTCAGCGAGCAGCTGGAGGACCTGAAGAAGACGCGCGCCGACCTCCTCCAGGTGGTGAAGGAGGTCGACGAGCGGGTCGAGCAGGTCTTCACCGAGGCGTACCGGGACACGGCCAGGGAGTTCGAGGGCGTGTTCAGCCGGCTGTTCCCGGGCGGGGAGGGACGGCTGGTCCTGACCGACCCCGACAACATGCTCACCACGGGTGTGGACGTGGAGGCGCGGCCGCCGGGCAAGAAGGTCAAGCGGCTGAGCCTGCTCTCCGGCGGTGAGCGGTCGCTGACGGCGGTCGCGCTGCTCGTCTCCATCTTCAAGGCGCGGCCCAGCCCCTTCTATGTGATGGACGAGGTCGAGGCCGCCCTCGACGACACCAACCTGCAGCGGCTCATCCGGATCATGCAGGAGCTGCAGGAGGCCTCGCAGCTGATCGTGATCACGCACCAGAAGCGCACGATGGAGGTCGCCGACGCGCTGTACGGCGTCTCCATGCAGGGCGACGGCGTCTCGAAGGTGATCAGCCAGCGCCTGCGCTGAAGCCGCCCTCCGCGGCCGGGGCGGCACCGCGGCGTGCCGTGCGGATCTCGGGGTACATGGATCCCGAGGAGCCATTACTTCAAGCCTTGAACGCAGAGTCTCTCTAGGGGTGGCGCAAACTCACAGCAATCCAGGTATTGACTTCGGAACTTGAATACATAGTCTCTCCACGTTGCTTTTTACCTTCAGGTGGTGGGCGGCGTGAAGTTGTGCGCCACTGGAAGGGCTCGCCCCCACCCCCGGCAGCGACGCCGGTGAGGAGTACACACGTGACCAGCACAGCGCAGGCGTCAGGAGCCAGAGCGGCTCACCCCGAACATCTCGGGCATGTCATCTTCATCGCGGCGGCGGCCGCGATGGGCGGCTTCCTCTTCGGCTATGACAGCGCCGTGATCAACGGGGCGGTCGAGGCCATCCGCGACCGCTACGACGTCGGCTCCGGGACGCTGGCCCAGGTCATCGCCATCGCGCTGATCGGCTGTGCCATCGGCGCCGCGACCGCGGGCCGCATCGCCGACCGCATCGGGCGTATCCGCTGCATGCAGATCGCCGCCGTCCTCTTCACGGTCAGCGCCGTCGGTTCGGCACTGCCCTTCGCGCTGTGGGACCTCGCCTTCTGGCGCATCATCGGCGGATTCGCCATCGGTATGGCCTCCGTGATCGGCCCCGCCTACATCGCCGAGGTCGCCCCGCCCGCCTACCGAGGGCGTCTCGGCTCCTTCCAGCAGGCCGCGATCGTCGTCGGCATCGCCATCTCCCAGCTGGTCAACTGGGGCATCCTGAACGCCGCCGACGGCAAGCAGCGCGGTGAGCTTATGGGCCTGGAGGCCTGGCAGGTCATGCTCGGTGTGATGGTCGTCCCGGCCGTCCTGTACGGCCTTCTTTCCTTCGCCATCCCGGAGTCCCCGCGCTACCTCATCTCCGCGGGCAAGGACGCCAGGGCCCGAGAGGTGCTCGCCGAGGTCGAGGGCAAGGAGGTCGATCTCGACGCCCGCGTCGCCGAGATCGAGCACGCGATGAAGAGCGAGCACAGGTCGACCTTCAAGGACCTGCTCGGCGGCAGTTTCTTCTTCAAGCCGATCGTCTGGATCGGCATCGGCCTCTCCGTCTTCCAGCAGTTCGTCGGCATCAACGTCGCCTTCTACTACTCCTCGACGCTGTGGCAGTCGGTCGGCGTCGACCCCTCGCAGTCGTTCTTCTACTCGTTCACCACGTCGATCATCAACATCGTCGGCACCGTGATCGCCATGATCTTCGTCGACCGCATCGGCCGCAGGCCCCTCGCGCTGATCGGCTCCGTGGGCATGGTCGTCGGCCTGGCCCTGGAGGCCTGGGCCTTCTCCTTCGACCTCGTCAACGGCAAGCTGCCCGAGACGCAGGGCTGGGTCGCCCTGATCGCCGCCCACGTCTTCGTGCTCTTCTTCGCCCTGTCGTGGGGTGTCGTCGTCTGGGTCTTCCTCGGTGAGATGTTCCCGAACAGGATCCGCGCCGCCGCCCTCGGTGTCGCCGCCTGCGCCCAGTGGATCGCCAACTGGGCGATCACCGCGAGCTTCCCGTCGCTGGCCGACTGGAACCTCTCCGGGACCTACGTCATCTACACGGTCTTCGCCGCGCTCTCCATCCCGTTCGTGCTGAAGTTCGTGAAGGAGACCAAGGGCAAGGCCCTGGAGGAGATGGGCTGACCCCGCCCTCCCCGGACTCGGGGGGACGGGCCAAGTCCCCGCTGCCCCTCTCCCCGTACCCGTAAGACGTGCCGGCCCGGTACGGACCTCATGGTCCGACCGGGCCGGCACGTCTTCGCCGCGCCCGGAAGCGGCGGCGACAGCGGCACGCCCCGCCACCGGCCCGGGTGGCGGGGCGCCCTCTCTTCGGGCGGCGTGGCCCCCCTGCCCTCGGCCGGGCGGAGCCGTCCGCCTCTTGGAGGAACACACAATCTGGGTTCCGCGGGGTTCCATGGCCGATACTGGACCCGTTATGGAAATCGTCATCCTTGCTGTAGTCATCGCCGTGGTCGTGCTCGGTGCGCTCGGCGGGCTCGTCGTCGGCAGCCGCAGGAGCAAGCAGCTGCCCCCGGCACCCCCCACGACCCCCGACATCACCGCCCCGCCGGCCGAGCCGCACGTCGGCGACGAGGCCGAAACGCCGCGCGAGGAACCGCGCCGCACCCTGGAGGAGGTGGATCTCCCACTCGTCGAGACGGAGCCCTCGGCCCCGGTCGTCGTCGAGGAACTCCCGGCCCCCGAGATCGAGGTTCCGGAGCCGACCGCGGGACGTCTGGTCCGCCTGCGCTCCCGCCTCTCCCGCTCGCAGAACGCCCTCGGCAAGGGACTGCTCACGCTCCTGTCGCGTGAGCACCTCGACGAGGAGACCTGGGAGGAGGTCGAGGACACGCTGCTCACCGCCGACGTCGGCGTCCAGCCGACCCAGGAGCTGGTCGAGCGGCTGCGCGAGCGCGTCAAGGTGCTCGGCACCCGTACGCCGGACGAGCTGCGCGCCCTGCTGCGCGAGGAACTCGTCCAGATCCTCGAACCCGAGTTCGACCGCACGGTGAAGACCGACGCGAACCTCGACACCCCGGGCATCGTGATGGTCGTCGGGGTGAACGGCACCGGCAAGACCACCACCACCGGCAAGCTCGCCCGGGTGCTCGTCGCCGACGGGAAGAACGTGGTGCTCGGCGCCGCCGACACCTTCCGCGCCGCCGCCGCGGACCAGCTGCAGACCTGGGGCGAGCGCGTGGGCGCCCGCACCGTGCGCGGTCCGGAGGGCGGTGACCCGGCCTCGGTCGCCTTCGACTCCGTCAAGGAGGGTATCGAGGCGGGCGCCGACGTCGTCCTCATCGACACCGCGGGCCGGCTGCACACCAAGACCGGGCTCATGGACGAGCTCGGCAAGGTCAAGCGCGTGGTCGAGAAGCACGCGCCGCTCGACGAGGTGCTGCTCGTCCTGGACGCCACGACCGGGCAGAACGGTCTGGTCCAGGCGCGCGTCTTCGCCGAGGTCGTCGACATCACCGGCATCGTCCTGACCAAGCTGGACGGCACGGCCAAGGGCGGCATCGTGATCGCCGTGCAGCGCGAGCTGGGGGTGCCGGTCAAGCTGGTGGGCCTCGGCGAGGGTGCCGACGACCTGGCGCCGTTCGAGCCGGGCGTCTTCGTCGACGCGCTCATCGGCGACTGACCCGGCCGGACCGGACTGCTGTCGGGGCCGGACCCCGGCCCCGACCGAGCGAGAAGCGCCCGCTGCCGGCCCATGGCCGGAAGCGGGCGCTTCGCCGTGTGCGGGCCGACGCGGGCGGATCGCCCGCCGGTACGGGACCTGGTGGCGGCTTCCGCCCGCTGGTACGGGATCTGGCGGCCCCCGCCCGCCGCCGCTACGGGATCCGGGGGCTCTCACGGCGTACGGTGCCGCCCGGACGCCACTCCGCACGAGGCGCTGCCCGGGCGACACCCCGGCGCTCCGCCGGACGACGGCTGGACGCGACGGTCCCGGCGTCTCACGGGCGACGTGCTGGGCATGACCGTCCAGGCGTCTCGCCGGGCGACGTGCTAGACCCGCGACCGGTGGGCCACGTACGCCAGCGTCCCCAGCAGCAGCCGGGCCTGCGGTGGCCGGGTCGCGGAGTCCAGGGCGGGGGAGCGCAGCCAGCGGACCGGACCGAGGCCGCCCCGGTCGCAGGGCGGGGCCGTGATGTACATGCCGGGACCGAGCGCGCGCAGATCGAGCGCCGCGTCGTCCCAGCCCGTGCGGTACAGCAGCTCGGGCAGCTCGGCCGCCCCGCCGGGCGCCACGAAGAACTGCGCCCGGCCGTCCGGCGTCGCCGCCACCGGGCCCAGGGGCAGTCCCATCCGCTCCAGCCGGACCAGCGCACACCGGCCGGCGGCCTCGGCGACCTCGATCACGTCGAAGGCCCGGCCGACCGGCAGCATGGCCGCGGCGCCGGGGAACCCGCCCCAGGCCTCGGTCACCTCGTCGAGCGTCGCGCCCGCCGGAACGGGCGGCGCGAAGTCCAGAGGATGGGCGCCCGGCACCCGGCATCCGGCACTGCCGCACGAGCACACGCCCGCCGCGGCCCGCGCACCCGGGACCACGTCCCAGCCCCGCAGGCCGGTGAACTCGGCCACGGCCGTGCACTCGGACGAGCGGCCACGGCGGCGTGAGCCGGGCCGGATTTCGCGGATCCCGCGACTGCCGCCGATCGTGAAGCCCATACCCCCTCCAACGGGTCCAGCGCGCCTGTGGTTACGAGACGGATGCGGAGCGTCACTCTCCGTTCGGACGCGACCGCGGGGTGATTCCCTGTGCGACGTCGCGCGGGCGGCGTGTGGAGGCTCGCCGGGTGGTGAGCCCGGCCTCACGCGCCCCGGCGTACCTCGCTGCGCCGCTTCCGTCCGTCATGTGTCAAGTGAATCGCTAGTACGCCATGGGGAGTTCATTCGAAGGGGTGGCGAATGGTGGCGTTTCCGCAATCGCCATGGCTGGAGCAGTGATCGTAGGATTACTGTGAGTGCACGTCTCCTGAGGCGCATGGGTTCGTGGGTATGCCGCAGGCAAGTCGACATCCCGTTCGACGGGTGAGAACTCCCGGACGGAAGGCCGTACTTGACGGCATTCTGGTAGTGCTTGGCGCAGACGGTGCGGCGCATATGGCGCAACAAGTGGTTTCAGGGATGGGGGCGTTCCAGTTGGGCGGCAACGGCGGAAGCGGGACGAACGCTGACAAGCGCCCCAATGAGCTGCTGGGCTCGTGGTTCGTGCGCAGCGGCTGGTCCAAGGGCGAACTCGCGCGCCAGGTGAACCGCAGAGCCCGCCAGCTCGGCGCCGGCCACATCTCCACGGACACCTCGCGGGTCCGCCGCTGGCTCGACGGTGAGAACCCCCGCGAGCCGATCCCGCGGATCCTCTCCGAGCTGTTCTCCGAGCGCTTCGGCTGCGTCGTCGCCGTGGAGGATCTCGGCCTGCGCGCCCCCCACCAGTCACCGTCCGTGTCCGGTGTCGACCTGCCCTGGACGGGCCCGCAGACGGTCGCGCTGATCAGTGAGTTCTCGCGCAGCGACCTGATGCTGGCCAGGCGTGGATTCCTCGGCAGTTCCCTCGCCCTGGCGGCGGGTCCGACGCTCATCGAACCCCTGCAGCGCTGGCTCGTGCCGACCCAGCAGGCCCCGGCCGACGACATGGAGAGCGCCGCCTCCGCACGTCGCGGCGGCCGGCTCTCCCGCCCCGAGCTGGACCTGCTGGAGTCGACGACCGTGATGTTCAGGCAGTGGGACGCCCAGTGCGGCGGCGGCCTGCGCCGCAAGGCGGTCGTCGGCCAGCTGCACGAGGTGACGGATCTCCTCCAGGAGCCCCAGCCGGGCGCCACCAGCAGGCGGCTCTTCAAGGTCGCCGCCGAACTCGCCGAGCTGGCGGGCTGGATGAGCTACGACGTCGGACTCCAGCCCACCGCGCAGAAGTACTTCGTGCTGGCCCTGCACGCCGCGAAGGAAGCCGGTGACAAGCCGCTCGGCTCGTACATCCTCTCCAGCATGAGCCGCCAGATGATCCACCTCGGACGGCCCGACGACGCGCTGGAGCTGATCCACCTCGCGCAGTACGGCAGCCGGGACTGTGCCGGCCCGCGCACCCAGTCGATGCTGTATGCGATGGAGGCCCGCGCCTACGCCAACATGGGCCAGCCCGGCAAGTGCAAGCGGGCCGTGCGGATGGCCGAGGACACCTATCAGGACGCCGTCGAGTTCGACGAGCCCGAGCCCGACTGGATCCGCTTCTTCTCCGAGGCGGAGCTGCACGGCGAGAACTCCCACTCCTACCGCGACCTGGCCTATGTCGCCGGCCGCAGCCCCACCTACGCCTCCCTCGCCGAACCGGTGATGCGGAAGGCCGTCGACCTCTTCGCCGGGGACGCCGAGCACCACCGTTCGTACGCCCTCAACCTGATCGGGATGGCGACCGTCCACCTGCTCCAGCGCGAGCCCGAGCAGAGCGCGGTGCTGGCCAGGAAGGCCATGGCCATCGCCAGGAAGGTCCGCTCCGAGCGCGTCAACACCCGTATCCGCAAGACCGTCGACACGGCCGTACGCGACTTCGGTGACCTCGCCGACGTCGTGGACCTCACCGAACAGCTCGCCGTCGACCTGCCCGAGACCGCCGAAGCGGTCTGACCGCACGAGCGCGCGGGGGCCCGCCCACCCGCGCGTCCCGCCCGACCCCGGCCGCGGCCGGCCGTCCCGAACTGCCCGACTCGGCTCCCCCGTGCCAGGTCATCGGACGGCCGCCGCGGCCGGTTCCACGCCCGGGCGAGCCCGCCCGAAGCCGGGTCCCGGCGCCGGACCGGTTTCAGGCCGTTCCAGCGCCTCTCCCGCACATCGCGCCACGACCGCGGGCGCACGGCCGGACATCGGCCAGTTCATGGACGCGTAACACACGAGGTGCCTTCGTCACTGCGGCGAAACATCGAGGGGCGCCCACCGAAACCGCGCTGCGCCACTCTCATGGCTCATAACCGGCCCACCCCTCACTCCCGCTCAGGCTTCGCCCGCACGGGGCCGTACCAACGACGAGGAGACGCCGATGGCTCCAGCCATCACGCTCGCCGCGGACGCACCGACACTGTCGTCCGCCAACACAGGCTTCATGCTCATCTGCTCCGCCCTGGTGATGCTCATGACCCCGGGCCTGGCCTTCTTCTACGGAGGCATGGTCCGCGTCAAGAGCACCCTGAACATGCTGATGATGAGCTTCATCAGCCTCGGGATCGTCACCATCCTGTGGGTGCTCTACGGCTTCTCCATCGCCTTCGGCACCGACAAGGGTTCGCTCATCGGCTGGACCTCCGACTTCGTCGGCTTCAGCGGCATCGGCAAGGTGGAGCTCTGGGACGGCTACACCATCCCGGTCTACGTCTTCGCCGTCTTCCAGCTGATGTTCGCGATCATCACACCCGCCCTGATCAGCGGCGCCCTCGCGGACCGTGTCAAGTTCACGGCCTGGTCCCTGTTCATCGCCCTGTGGGTCACCGTCGTCTACTTCCCGGTCGCCCACTGGGTCTGGGGCACCGGTGGCTGGGCCTTCGACCTCGGGGTCATCGACTTCGCGGGAGGCACCGCGGTCCACATCAACGCCGGTGCCGCGGCGCTCGGCGTGATCCTCGTCATCGGCAAGCGGTCCGGATTCAAGAGGGACCCGATGCGCCCGCACAGCCTCCCGCTGGTCATGCTCGGTGCCGGTCTCCTGTGGTTCGGCTGGTTCGGCTTCAACGCCGGCTCCTGGCTCGGCAACGACGACGGCGTGGGCGCGCTGATGTTCGTCAACACCCAGGTCGCCACCGCCGCCGCGATGCTCGCCTGGCTCGCCTACGAGAAGATCCGGCACGGTGCCTTCACCACGCTCGGCGCGGCCTCCGGCGCCGTCGCCGGGCTCGTCGCCATCACCCCGTCCGGCGGCGCCGTCTCCCCGCTCGGCGCGATCGCCGTCGGCGCCGTCGCCGGTGTGCTGTGCGCCATGGCCGTCGGCCTGAAGTACCGGTTCGGCTACGACGACTCCCTCGACGTCGTCGGCGTCCACATGGTCGGCGGCGTCGCCGGTTCACTGCTGGTCGGCCTCTTCGCCAGCGGCGGCGGCCAGTCCGACGTCAAGGGCCTCTTCTACGGAGGCGGCCTCGACCAGTTCTGGAAGCAGTGCGCCGGTGTCTTCGGCGTCCTCGCCTACTCCCTGGTCGTCTCCGCGGTCCTCGCCTTCCTGATCGACAAGGCGATGGGGATGCGGGTCACCGAGGACGAGGAGATCGCGGGCATCGACCAGGCGGAGCACGCCGAGACCGCGTACGACTTCAGCGGCGCCGGCGGAGGCGCCGCCCCCCGGACGGCCGTGGCCGCCCCGGCCCAGGACACGGCGAGCAAGAAGGTGGACGCATGAAGCTGATCACGGCGGTCGTCAAGCCGCACAGGCTCGACGAGATCAAGGAGGCACTGCAGGCCTTCGGGGTGCACGGCCTGACCGTCACCGAGGCCAGCGGCTACGGCCGGCAGCGCGGGCACACCGAGGTCTACCGGGGCGCCGAGTACACCGTCGACCTCGTCCCCAAGATCCGCATCGAGGTGCTGGCCGAGGACGACGACGCCGAACAGCTCGTCGACGTCGTCGTCAAGGCCGCCCGCACCGGCAAGATCGGGGACGGCAAGGTCTGGTCCGTCCCGGTCGACACCGCGGTCCGGGTCCGCACCGGCGAACGCGGACCGGACGCCCTCTAGGGGGTGTCCGACACATGCCCGCGCGGTCCGGCCTGATCCGAGACGAAAGACCCTTGGGCCTCCCGTCCGGACCAGGCCCGGGCCGGCCCCGCGGGGCCCGGGCAGTCAGCAGTCGAGAAGAAGCACAGGCAGGAGTCGCCGGGTGACACGATCCGACACGGGCAGGGAAGCAGAGGACGCGGGACCCAGCGGCTACGCGGCGGCCCGGCTGCGCCTCCTCCAGGGGGAGGCGCGGCCCGGGCCGCCGCGCCGTGCCGCCCTCGCCGGACTCACGGACGACTGGCTCACCGGGCTCTTCGACGCGGGCGCCGGCAGGGGCGGCGGGCGCGGGTCCGCCGGGAACGCCGAGGGCGACGACGGGGCGCACGGCGCCGGCGCCGTGCGCGGCGTCGCGCTCGTCGCCGTCGGCGGATACGGGCGCGGCGAGCTCTCCCCGCGCAGCGACCTCGACCTGCTGCTCCTCCACGACGGCACCGACACCGACGCGGTCGCGGTACTCGCCGACCGCCTCTGGTACCCGGTCTGGGACCTCGGTCTCGCCCTCGACCACTCCGTCCGCACCCCCGCCGAGGCCCGCCGGACCGCAGGCGAGGACCTCAAGGTCCACCTGGGCCTCCTGGACGCCCGGCACCTCGCGGGCGACCCCGGCCTCACCGCGGGACTGCGCACCGCCGTCCTCGCCGACTGGCGCGACCAGGCACCCCGACGCCTCCCGGAGCTGCGCGAACTCTGCGCCGAACGGGCCGAACGCCAGGGCGAACTGCGGTACCTGCTCGAACCGGACCTCAAGGAGGCCAGGGGCGGCCTGCGCGACGCCACCGCCCTGCGCGCCGTCGCCGCCTCCTGGCTCGCCGACGCCCCCCGCGAGGGCCTCGCGGACGCCCGCCGGCGCCTGCTCGACGTACGCGACGCCCTGCACCTCGTCACCGGACGCGCCACCGACCGGCTCTCCCTGCAGGAGCAGGACCAGGTCGCCGCGGAACTCGGCCTCCTCGACGCCGACACCCTGCTGCGCCAGGTGTACGAGGCGGCACGCACCGTCGCGTACGCCGGCGACGTCACCTGGCGCGAGGTGGGGCGCGTCCTCAAGTCCCGTGCCGTGCGCCCGCGCCTGCGTGCCCTGCTCGGCGGCGGCAGACCCACCGCGGAACGCTCGCCGCTCGCCGAGGGCGTCGTCGAACAGGACGGCGAGGTCGTCCTCGCCCGCGCCGCCCGGCCCGAACGCGACCCCGTGCTGCCGTTGCGCGCGGCCGCCGCGGCGGCCCAGTCCGGCCTGCCCCTCTCCCCGCACGCCGTACGCCGCATGGCCGCCGCCCGCCCGCTGCCCACCCCCTGGCCCGCCGAGGCCCGCGAACAGCTCGTCACCCTGCTCGGCTCGGGGCGGCCGACCGTCGAGGTCTGGGAGGCGCTGGAGGCCGAGGGGCTGATCACGAGGCTGCTGCCCGACTGGGAACGCGTGCGCTGCCGCCCGCAGCGCAACGCCGTGCACATCTGGACCGTGGACCGGCACCTCATCGAGACGGCCGTCCGCGCCTCCGACCTGACCCGGCGCGTGGGCCGCCCCGACCTCCTGCTCCTCGCCGCGCTCCTCCACGACATCGGCAAGGGCTGGCCCGGCGACCACTCGGTCGCGGGCGAGACCATCGCGCGCGACGTGGCCGCCCGGCTCGGTTTCGACCGCGCGGACGTGGCGGTGCTCGCCACGCTGGTCCGCCACCACCTGCTGCTCGTCGACACGGCGACCCGGCGTGATCTGGAGGACCCCGCGACGGTCCGCTCGGTCGCCGAGGCCGTCGGCTCCCAGAGCACCCTCGAACTGCTGCACGCCCTGACGGAGGCCGACGCGCTCGCCACCGGACCCGCCGCCTGGTCCTCCTGGCGCGGCTCCCTCGTCGCCGGCCTCGTCGAACGCGCCGCGGCCGTCCTCGCCGGGGACGCCCCCGAGGAGCCGGAGGCGGCGCCCACCGCCGAGCAGGAACGCCTGGCGGTCGAGGCGCTGCGCACCGGCGGCCCGGTGCTGTCGCTGCGCACCCAGACGGAACCGCCGGCGGGGGAGAAGGCCGGGGAGACGCTGGGGGAGGGCGCCGGTGACCCGGAACCCCTCGGTGTGGAGCTGCTGATCGCCGTGGGCGACCGGCCCGGCGTCCTGCCCGCCGTGGCCGGCGTCCTCGCCCTGCACCGGCTGACCGTCCGCACCGCGGAACTGCGCACCCTCGGTCTGCCCGACGCCGTACCCGGATCCGTACTGCTGCTCGACTGGCGGGTCGCCGCCGAGTACGGCTCGCTGCCCCAGGCCGCCCGGCTGCGGGCCGACCTCGTCAGGGCGCTGGACGGCTCCCTCGACACCGCCTCCCGCCTGGCTGAGCGTGACGCGGCCTACCCGCGCCGCCGGGGCACGGTCGCGCCCCCGCCCCGGGTGACCGTCGCCCCGGCCGCCTCCCGGCACGCCACCGTCATCGAGGTCCGCGCCCAGGACGCACCGGGGCTGCTGTTCCGGATCGGCCGGGCGCTGGAGGACGCGGCGGTACGGGTACGGAGCGCACACGTCTCCACGCTCGGTGCGAACGCCGTGGACGCCTTCTACGTCACCGGCCCCGACGGCACGCCGCTGCCCGGTGAGGAGGCGGTGGCGGTGGCGCGGAAACTGGAGGAGACGCTGCGGGGCTGACTCGAACGAGGAGCCCTGGTCGTCGCCCCGTGGGTGGAACGGGTGTGCTCTCCGCCGACGCGGGGCCCGCTCCCGTTCGCTCCCGCAGCGGGCGGGGGCGATGTGCTTGCCGGGCCGGATACTCTGGAGGGCAGCCCAGTTCCGCCCCCGACCCCGAGGACCGACGCCGCCGTGTTCGATACTCTCTCCGACCGCCTCAGCGCGACCTTCAAAAACCTCCGTGGAAAAGGCCGACTGAGCGAAGCGGACATCGACGCCACGGCGCGTGAGATCCGCATCGCGCTCCTCGAAGCCGACGTGGCCCTGCCGGTCGTCCGGTCGTTCATCAAGAACGTCAAGGACAGGGCCTCGGGTGCCGAGGTCTCCAAGGCGCTGAATCCCGCTCAGCAGGTCCTCAAGATCGTCAACGACGAGCTTGTCCACGTGCTGGGCGGCGAGACCCGTCGCCTGCGCTTCGCCAAGCAGCCGCCCACCGTGATCATGCTGGCCGGCCTCCAGGGTGCCGGTAAGACGACCCTCGCGGGCAAGCTCGGCAAGTGGCTCAAGGACCAGGGGCACTCGCCCCTCCTGGTCGCCGCCGACCTCCAGCGCCCGAACGCCGTAAACCAGCTCAGCGTCGTCGCCGAGCGCGCCGGTGTCGCCGTCTACGCCCCCGAGCCGGGCAACGGTGTGGGCGACCCGGTCAAGGTCGCCAGGGACTCCATCGAGTTCGCGCGGACCAAGGTCCACGACCTCGTGATCGTGGACACCGCCGGCCGCCTCGGCATCGATCAGGAACTGATGCGGCAGGCCGCGGACATCCGCGACGCGGTCAGCCCCGACGAGATCCTCTTCGTCGTCGACGCGATGATCGGCCAGGACGCGGTCAACACCGCCGAGTCCTTCCGGGACGGCGTCGGCTTCGACGGCGTCGTGCTGTCGAAGCTCGACGGCGACGCCCGCGGTGGTGCCGCGCTGTCGATCGCCTCCGTCACCGGCAAGCCGATCATGTTCGCGTCGAACGGCGAGAAGCTCGACGACTTCGACGCCTTCCACCCTGACCGGATGGCCTCCCGCATCCTCGACATGGGTGACCTGCTCACCCTGATCGAGCAGGCGGAGAAGACGTTCAGCCAGGAAGAGGCCGAGAAGATGGCCTCCAAGCTGGCGTCCAAGAAGGGCCAGGACTTCACCCTGGACGACTTCCTGGCCCAGATGGAGCAGGTCAGGAAGATGGGCAGCATCAGCAAGCTGCTCGGCATGCTTCCCGGCATGGGCCAGATCAAGGACCAGATCAACAACCTGGACGAGCGTGAGGTCGACCGCGTCGGCGCGATCATCAAGTCGATGACCCCGGCCGAGCGCCAGGAGCCGACCATCATCAACGGCTCGCGCCGTGCCCGTATCGCCAAGGGCTCCGGTGTCGACGTCAGCGCGGTGAAGGGCCTGGTCGAGCGGTTCTTCGAGGCCCGCAAGATGATGTCCCGGATGGCGCAGGGCGGCGGAATGCCGGGGATGCCGGGCATCCCGGGCATGGGCGGCGGTCCCGGCCGGACGAAGAAGAAGCAGAAGCAGGCCAAGGGCAAGCAGCGCTCCGGCAACCCGATGAAGCGCAAGCAGCAGGAGGAGGAGGCCGCCGCACGCCGTGAGGCCGGGGGCCGCCCCGGTGGCGCCTTCGGTCTGCCGGCCGGGCAGCAGGCCCAGGACTTCGAGCTCCCGGACGAGTTCAAGAAGTTCATGGACTGACGTCCCCGACGCCGCTCCCCAGCACATGACCGGGCGCCCCTTCGAAAAGCCGAGGGGGCGCCCGGTCGTATCTCCCACGGGCCCGCGCCGCACCATGCGTGCCGGACGGGCGTCAGCCGCTCACGGGGTACGGGCGATCAGGTAGCGGAAGACGTTCGGCATCCAGACGGGACCCTCCTGCCGCAGATACGGCTGCAGCGCTTCGTCGAGTTCCTTCTCGACCTGGTCCAGGCCCGCCGCCGCGATCGCCGCGTCGAGCAGTCCCGTCGAAAGCAGCCCCCGTACCGCGCTGTCGATGTCCGCGTACCCGAAGGGGCAGGCGACGCGGCCCGATCCGTCCGGCCGCAGCCCCGCGCGCAGGGCGGCCTGCTCCAGGTCGTCGCGGCGGGCGGTCCGCAGGGCGTCCGGACCGCGCAGCGGATCCGCCTGCTCGGTGGCGGCCCGCAGGACCGAGGCCGTGGCGCAGCGCTCCGGCGGCCCCCACCCGGCGATCACCACCGGTGTCCCGCGCCCGCTGAGCCGTGCCGCCGTCCCCAGAAGCCCGTCGAGCCCTTCCGTGTCGCCCGGCGCACAGCCGATCGGTTCGAAGGCGGTCACCAGGTTGTACGGGGGAGCGGCCGCGTCGGCGGGGCCGCTCGCTGCCGTGGGGGCGGCGGGGTCTCGGAAGTCCCCGGGGGACCCGGCCACGAGTCCGGGGTGGGCGCACGCGCGCGTACCCGCCGCTCCGGACGACAGCCGCCGGCGCGCGAGAGCCAGCCGTTCGGGGGCGAAGGAGTCGACACCGGTCACCGCGGCGCCGCGCGAGGCCGCCATCAGCAGGGCCAGTCCCGAACCGCAGCCCAGACCCAGCAGCCGCGTCCCGGCGCCCACTTCGAGCCGGTCGTAGACCGCCTCGTAGAGCGGTACCAGCATCCGCTCCTGGATCTCGGCCCAGTCACGCGCGCGTGCACACGGGTCCAGGCGGGGTGTCGCTCCCGCACGAGGCCGGTGCTGCCGCACGAGCGTAGGTGTCATCGAAAGCGCCCCAATCAGCCGAGAGTCTGCCTCTGTGCCCCGTTTCTCCGCCCCCGTGCATCGCGCTCGCACTCCCCCCGTATGCCAGATAACTCCGCGCTCGTCCCGGCGTCCAGGGGTTGCGGACCCCGGCTTGCGAACGGCCTGTGTGCGACCCTGCGCGCCGGGTGATCGCCCGCGCGCCCGCCGCGCCCGGCTCGCGTCCCGCGGATGGCCGGATCGCGCGCATGGCCGTGACAGCGGGTGGCCGGCGCCCCCGCGGGCCGTCCTTCCGGGCGACCGCCGTCCCGGAGCGCGGGGGGAAGGGGAGGTTCCGGCCATGGTCGGCAGGACGCGAGCCCAGGTGGCGGAGGGCGGGCCGCCCCGTGAGCGGCGGGCCGTTCCGTGGCGGGCGCGCGCGGCCGCCGTACCGGGCCGCCGCGGCGACGGCGGCCCCGTCCGGTGCGCGGGCGCGCGATGCGCCCTGACCGTACGGTGTCCGGCCCCCGGGGACGGGGCGGTGCCCGGTGCCGGCGGCGCACCGGGTAACGTCGCCGTCATGGCGCGCGCGTACTGAGCCCGCGCGGGTATCCCCGCGCGAGGCCGAAACGCCCCTTGCACACCCGCGGACCACATCCGTCCCGGCGTGCGGGCACCGTCTACACGCCGGAACGTACGCGTTACTACGTACCGCCTTGGTATGAGCTGTGAGGCTTCTCCGCAGATCAGCGCACCCGCCCTCGTCAGGACGCATCAGTGGCAACTGACGGGTACGTGCAAATTATTTGGGATGCCCCGGAATAGGAACACTGAGGCACCCAGGCTCGTTGTCACGACGTGAGCACGACACCACCTGTTCTCGCCGCAGAGCTGGCAGGGGCGTGGGCCGACATTCAGCGGCACCACCCCGAACTGCCGGATCTTGCCGCGCCCGAGTCCCTGATCGGGGAGTCGTCGTCCGCCTGCGGACACGAGCTCTCCTTCGAACGACTGCTTCACGAGGCAGTCCACGGCATCGCCGCCGCGCGCGGAATCCGCGACACCTCGCGCGCCGGCCGGTACCACAACCGCAGATTCCTCGCGATCGCCGAGGAGCTGGGCCTGGACCACCCCGAGGAGCCGCATCCCAGCAGCGGCTTCTCGCTGGTCACGCTCAACCCCGAGGCGAGGCGGCGTTACCGCCCGACGATCGAGCGGCTGCAGCGCGCCCTCAAGGCGCACACGGCCGCGACCGCCGCTGACACCGCCCGCAGCTTCCGCGGCCCCGCCGCCCGGCACGGCTCCTCCGGTGGAGGTGTCCGCGTCAAGGCCGTCTGCGACTGCGGCCGCAACGTACGCGTCGTCCCCTCGGTCCTGGCCCAGGCCCCCATCGTCTGCGGCGGCTGCGGCAAACCCTTCCGCATCCCGGAGGCCGTCGCGGCGGCGGCCGGCTGAGGGGCCGCCCCCAGGGCGGTCGTGGAGCAGGGCGGCACGACCGGCGCGGTGTTCGCGGCCGGCACCGTGCCCGTCACGACCGAGGGGCATCCGGCGGGCATGACGCCGGGTGCCCCCGCGTCATGCCCGCCCGGCCCTCCGTAAGAGGCGCGCCGCCGGATATGGCACAATGGCTAGCTGTACTCGACAGCCGCACAGGACCCCTCTCTCCTCCGGCTGACGCGTCCATCGGGCACTCGGGTACCGCAACCCCACGCGGCTCTCTCGCCGTGCCCACCCACGTCAAGACCAGGAGACACCACTTCCGTGGCAGTCAAGATCAAGCTGAAGCGTCTGGGCAAGATCCGTTCGCCTCACTACCGCATTGTCGTCGCCGACTCCCGTACCCGCCGTGACGGCCGGGCCATCGAGGAGATCGGCCTGTACCACCCGGTGCAGAACCCCTCGCGCATCGAGGTCGACTCGGAGCGTGCGCAGTACTGGCTGGGTGTCGGCGCGCAGCCGACCGAGCCCGTTCTCGCCATCCTCAAGCTGACCGGCGACTGGCAGAAGTACAAGGGCGAGCCCGCCCCGGCGCCTCTGCTCGTGGCCGAGCCGAAGGCCGCGCGCCCGTCGTTCGACGCCCTGGGCGGCGACGACGAGGGCAAGGGTGAGGCCATCACCCAGAAGAAGAAGGCTGAGAAGAAGGACGAGGCTCCGGCCGCGTCCGAGTCGACCGAGGCCTGAGCATGCTCGAGGAGGCTCTCGAGCACCTCGTCAAGGGCATCGTCGACAACCCCGACGACGTGCAGGTCGCCTCGCGTGACCTGCGCCGCGGGCGCGTCCTCGAGGTCCGGGTCCACCCCGACGACCTCGGCAAGGTGATCGGCCGCAACGGCCGCACCGCGCGCGCTCTGCGCACCGTCGTGGGCGCCATCGGTGGCCGTGGTGTCCGTGTCGACCTCGTCGACGTGGATCACGTCCGCTGACGCAGAACGCAACACCGGCTCGGGCCGGGGAAGGCCTACTGGGCCGTCCCCGGCCCGTAGTCGTACCGACAGGAGATCCGTAGAAGTGCAGCTCGTAGTCGCGCGCGTGGGCCGCGCCCATGGCATCAAGGGCGAGGTCACGGTCGAGGTACGCACCGACGAGCCGGAGCTGAGGCTCGCGCCCGGCGCCGTCCTCGCCACCGACCCCGCCTCAGCCGGTCCGCTGACCATCGAGACGGGCCGGGTGCACAGCGGCCGTCTGCTGCTGCGTTTCGCGGGTGTACGCGACCGCAACGGCGCCGAGGCGCTGCGCAACACCCTGCTGATCGCGGAGGTGGACCCGGACGAGGCGCCCGAGGACCCCGACGAGTTCTACGACCACCAGCTGATGGACCTGGACGTCGTCACCGTCGACGGCACCGAGGTCGGGCGGATCACGGAGATCTCACATCTGCCCTCGCAGGACCTGTTCGTGGTGGAGCGGGCCGACGGCAGTGAGGTGCTGATCCCGTTCGTCGAGGAGATCGTCACCGAGATCGACCTGGAGGAGCAGCGCGCGGTGATCGACCCGCCTCCGGGCCTGATCGACGACCGTGCGGAGATCGCCTCGGCGCGCGACGCCGAGGAGCCCGCGGGTGGCGAGAAGTCCGCGGGCGGCGAGGGAGCCGACGGCGCCGGGAAGAGCGGGAGCGCCGGGGGCTCCGGAGAGGCCGGCGCCTGATGCGGCTCGACGTCGTCACGATCTTCCCCGAATACCTGGAACCGCTGAACGTCTCCCTCGTGGGCAAGGCACGCGCGCGCGGGAAGCTGCAGGTGCACGTGCACGACCTGCGGGAGTGGACGTACGACCGCCACAACACGGTCGACGACACCCCGTACGGCGGCGGCCCCGGCATGGTCATGAAGACCGACCCCTGGGGCGACGCGCTGGACTCCGTGCTCGCGGACGGCTACGAGACGGGCTCGCACGCGCCCGCCCTGGTCGTCCCGACCCCCAGCGGACGCCCTTTCACCCAGGAACTGGCCGTCGAGCTGGCCGAGCGCCCGTGGCTGGTCTTCGCGCCCGCGCGCTACGAGGGCATCGACCGCCGCGTCTTCGACGAGTACGCGACCCGGATGCCGGTTCACGAGGTGTCCATCGGCGACTACGTGCTCGCAGGCGGCGAGGCGGCCGTCCTCGTCGTCACCGAGGCCGTCGCCCGGCTGCTCCCCGGTGTCCTCGGCAACGCCGAGTCCCACCGGGACGACTCCTTCGCCCCGGGCGCCATGGCGAACCTCCTGGAGGGGCCGGTGTACACCAAGCCCCCCGCGTGGCGCGGCCGTGAGATCCCCGAGGTGCTGCTCAGCGGCCACCACGGGAAGATCGCGCGCTGGCGCCGGGACGAGGCGCTGCGGCGCACGACGGCCAACCGGCCGGACCTGATCGAGCGTTGCGAGCCCGCGGCCTTCGACAAGAAGGACCGCGAGATGCTGTCGATCCTCGGCTGGGCCCCGGACGCCGAGGGGGCGCCACACGGCCGATTTTGGCGCAGGCAGCAGGACGTGGGAGACTAGGCCGCTGTTGTACGTCGTCCGGCGTGCGCCCCTGCCACAGGGGGACACGACGCCCGTCCCGACGCGACAGCCCCTTCATCCCATCGCGATGTACCGCTGATGACCTGTGGCATCGGCGAAGAAAGCAGACGATCATGTCTCACCTGCTCGACACCGTCGACAGCGCCTCGCTGCGCACCGACGTCCCGGCCTTCCGCCCGGGTGACACCGTCAACGTCCACGTCCGCGTCATCGAGGGCAACCGCTCCCGTGTGCAGCAGTTCAAGGGCGTAGTCATCCGTCGCCAGGGCGCCGGTGTCCGCGAGACCTTCACGGTCCGCAAGGTCTCGTTCTCCGTCGGCGTCGAGCGCACCTTCCCGGTGCACACCCCGATCGTCGAGAAGATCGAGCTCGTCACCCGCGGTGACGTCCGTCGCGCCAAGCTGTACTACCTGCGTGAGCTGCGCGGCAAGGCCGCGAAGATCAAGGAGAAGCGCGAGCGCTGATCCCCCGCCGGGGCCGGATAGCATCTGGCTCCGATGGACACCGAAGCACAGCCTGTGGAGCGCGACCGCTCCTCCCGCCCTTCCCGTTCCGAGGAGACCTCGGACACGGACGGCCGGGAGGGACGGTCGCGTTTCGCGTTGTCGCGCGTCGCCGAAGCGCTGCCCGGCGGCCGGATCACCCTCACCCTCCTGACCTGCCTGGTGTTTCTGCTGGTTTTCAGCACGTTTGTGATGCAGCCGTTCCGGATTCCCAGCGGCTCGATGGAGCGCGGATTGAGGATCGGGGACCGCGTCCTCGTAAATAAGTTGGCGTACCGTTTCGGTTCCGGGCCGCGGCGGGGGGACGTCGTCGTGTTCGACGGCACCGGATACTTCGGGAACGCCGACTACATCAAACGCGTCGTCGGTGTGGGGGGAGACCACGTGGTCTGCTGCGACAGGGAGGGGAGTCTAGAGGTGAACGGACGGCCGGTCGACGAGTCGGCGTTCCTGTACCCGGGGGACAGTCCGTCCGACGTCCCCTTCGACGTCGTCGTGCCCGACGGCACCCTCTTCGTCCTCGGCGACCACCGCGGCGACTCCAGCGACTCACGTGACCACCTCGGCTCGCCGGGCGGCGGGATGATCCCGGTCGGCGACGTGATCGGCCGGGCCGACTGGATCGCCTGGCCCGCGGACCGCTGGACCCACCTGGACCGCCCCGGCGCCTACGCGCGCGTACCCGCCGCGGACGGCGTCCATGGGTAACCGGGGCAGACCGCGCGGCACCCACGGCGCCGCCGACGAACTGCTGCCCACCGGCTCCCGGCGGGCCGGCGGCCGCGTCCGGCCGGGCCGCGCGGAGCGACGCAAGCTCCAGCGCAAGGTCAAGCGGCGGCGACGGCGTTCGGCGATCAAGGAGATACCTCTCCTCGTGGGCGTCGCGGTGCTCATCGCGCTCGTACTGAAGACCTTCCTCGTCCAGGCGTTCGTGATCCCGTCGGGCTCCATGGAGCAGACGATCCAGATCGGCGACCGGGTCCTCGTCGACAAGCTGACCCCCTGGTTCGGTTCCCGGCCCCAGCGCGGCGACGTCGTCGTCTTCAAGGACCCGGGTGGCTGGCTGCCCCCGGAGGAGGCGAAGAAGGACGACCCCGTCGTCGTCAAGCAGGTCAAGGAAGGGCTGACCTTCATCGGTCTGCTGCCCTCGGACGACGACCAGGACCTGATCAAGCGGGTCGTCGCCGTCGGTGGCGACACCGTCAAGTGCTGCGACGCCCAGGGGAGGGTGACCGTCAACGGCAAGCCGCTCGACGAGCCCTACATCCACCCGGACAACAAACCCTCCACCATTCCCTTCGAGGTGACCGTCCCCGAGGGCCGCCTCTGGGTCATGGGCGACCACCGCGCCAACTCGGCCGACTCCCGTTTCCACCGCACCGAGGAGTACGGCGGCACCGTCTCCGAGAAGTCCGTCGTCGGCCGGGCCATGCTCATCGCCTGGCCCTTCGGCCACTGGACCCGCCTCAAGGAGCCTGACACGTACGCCACGGTGCCGAGCGGGTCAGCCACCGCGCTCGGCCCGTCGCATAGGGTGGCGTCCTCGGATCTCAATGGATTGGTCCGGCTCCCGAGCCCTGCGGAACTCCCGCTCGTTATGGGAGTGGTGGGCCTGCGCCGGATCCGGCGCAGGCGGCGGCACGGAGTGAGGAGTGGATGTGGGGGATGTGGCAGTCGGCGCACGATCCGGACACGATGGCCCAGAGGAGCAGCCGGAGCGGCCCGACGCATCGGAATCCCCGGCCGCGGAAGACGCGGTGAGCTCCGGGAGTGACCCGGAGGACGGCGGTGGCGATCAGGACGGCACCGGGCAGGGCACGGACGGGCAGGCCACGGACCGGCAGGAGTCCGGCCGGAGCGGGTCCGCGGCCAAGAAGCAGCGCTCCTTCTGGAAGGAGCTTCCACTGCTCGTCGGCATCGCGCTGGTGCTCGCGCTGCTGATCAAGACCTTCCTGGTGCAGGCGTTCTCGATCCCCTCCGACTCGATGCAGCACACGCTGGAGACGGGCGACCGGGTGCTCGTCGACAAGCTGACCCCGTGGTTCGGCTCGGAACCGGAGCGCGGCGAGGTCGTCGTCTTCCACGACCCGGACAACTGGCTGGCGGGCGAGCCCACGCCCAACCCGAACGCCGTGCAGAAGGTCCTCAGCTGGATCGGTCTGATGCCGTCCGCGGAGGAGAAGGACCTCATCAAGAGGGTCGTCGGCGTCGCGGGTGACACGATCGAGTGCAAGGGCTCCGGCCCGCTGAAGGTCAACGGCAAGGCGCTGAACGAGCCGTACGTCTTCGACGGGAACACCCCGTGCAGCGTCGACGATCAGGGCGGCCAGTTCAAGGTGAAGGTACCCAAGGGCAAAATCTGGGTCATGGGTGACCACCGCCAGAACTCGCTGGACTCCCGCTACCACCAGCAGGACGAGAACCACGGCTTCGTTCCCGTGGGCAACGTCGTGGGCCGTGCCATCGTCATCGCCTGGCCGCCCAACCGCTGGGACACGCTGCCGGTTCCCGACACCTTCGACCAGGGACTGGGCGCCGCGGCCCCCGGTGCGCTCGGCCTCGCCGGGGCCGTGCCGCTCGTGCTGTGGCGCAGGCGGCGGCTCACGTCCGCAAACCCGAGGGTTTCTGGTCGGCGTACCGCCGGGTAGGGTGCCGTCCCAGATCGCCGATCTTCCGCGGCCCGGACCTACGCGCCGGCGGGATCGATTCTCCGAACCGGGGGAGCACTGGGATGAGCAGGACAGGTCGTACCGACGAGGGCCGCGGGCGGCTCGGCAGCGTGCTGTCGGGGCTGGCCGTGGCCCTCGGCTGTGTGCTCTTCCTCGGCGGCTTCGTCTGGGGCGCGATCCTGTACCAGCCGTACACCGTGCCGACCGACTCCATGTCGCCGACGATCGCCGCCGGGGACCGGGTGCTCGCGGAGCGGGTGGACGGCGGCGAGGTGAAGCGTGGCGATGTCGTCGTCTTCAAGCAGAAGACCTGGGGCGACATGCCCATGGTCAAGCGGGTCGTCGCCATTGGCGGTGACAAGGTCGCCTGCTGCACGGACGGCAGGCTGACGGTCAACGGCAAGCGGATCGACGAGAACTACCTCCCCGAGGGCCAGGCCGCCGAGTCGAAGAAGATCCCCGAGGTCACGGTCCCCGAGGGCAGGCTGTTCCTGCTCGGTGACGAGCGCAGCGGCTCCCTCGACTCCACGGCCCACCTCACCGAGGTCGGCAACGGCACGGTGCCGCGCGGCGCCGTGGACGCCCGCGTCGACGCGGTCGTGTGGCCCATGAACGGGATGCTGGAGCGCCCCACGGGCTTCGAGGCGCTCGGCGGCCTCTCCCGGCCGGGCCCGCTGCGCCTGGTGACGGGCCTGGTGATCGCGGGCGCCGTACTCGTCCTCGGCGGCGCGGCCTACGGGCCGATCGCCAAGCGCGCGGGCAGGCGCGGCCGTGCGCGGACGGAGCTCGCCGGTGCCCGCTGAGGCGCCGTACGAGGGCGGGCTGCGCAAGGTCGCCCGCGTCGTGCTGCTCGACCCCGACCAGCGCATCCTGCTGCTGCACGGGCACGAGCCGGACGACCCCGCCGACGACTGGTGGTTCACCCCCGGCGGCGGTGTCGAGGGCACGGAGACCCGCGAGGAGGCCGCGCTGCGGGAGCTCGTGGAGGAGACCGGCATCACCGAGGTCGAGCTGGGCCCGGTGCTGTGGCGGCGGACCTGTTCCTTCCCGTTCGCCGGCCGCCGCTGGGACCAGGACGAGTGGTACTACCTGGCCCGCACGACGCAGACGGCGATCGCGGCGACCGGGCTGACGGAGCTGGAACGGCGCAGTGTCGCCGGAGCACGCTGGTGGACGTGCCAGGAACTGACCGAAGCACATGAGACGGTGTATCCGACCAGGCTCGCCGGGCTGCTGCGCAGGCTGCTCGACGAGGGTCCCCCGGCCAGACCCGAGGTCCTCGACACCGAAATCGTCTAGGGGCCCGCGGGACTGGCGCACAATAGGGGGACGCACGGCTGAAGGGGAACATGCCATGAGCGCCGAGGACCTCGAGAAGTACGAGACCGAGATGGAGCTGAAGCTCTACCGGGAGTACCGCGACGTCGTCGGTCTGTTCAAATACGTGATCGAAACCGAGCGGCGTTTCTATCTCACCAACGATTACGAGATGCAGGTGCACTCGGTCCAGGGTGAGGTGTTCTTCGAGGTGTCGATGGCGGACGCCTGGGTGTGGGACATGTACAGGCCGGCTCGGTTCGTGAAGCAGGTCCGCGTGCTCACGTTCAAGGACGTGAACATCGAGGAGCTCAACAAGAGCGACCTGGAGCTTCCTGGCGGCTGACGGCGCCCGCGGAGCGGCCCGCGGGAGCCCTCCGGGGTGACCCGCGGGCCCCCGCGAGGGTGGCGGACTTGTCCACAAGCGGCGGGCCGTCCACCAAGATCCACAGCAAGGCCGCCGCGGCCGCAGTGTGGGTGCCGGAGGTGGTGCCGACATGAACGCACGAGGCGCACTCGGCAGGTTCGGCGAGGAACTGGCCGCACGGCGGCTGACCGGCGGGGGAATGACGATCCTGCGGCGCAACTGGCGCTGCGGGAGGGCCGGCGAGATCGACATCGTGGCCCGGGACGGCGACGCGCTCGTCATCTGCGAGGTCAAGACCCGCAGGACGGGCGCCGCCGGCTCCTTCGAGCACCCGATGGCCGCGATCACGCCCACGCGGACCGAGCGGCTGCGGGGCCTCGCCGAACGCTGGCTCCAGGAACACGGCGGCGCACCGCCCGGCGGGGTCCGCATCGACGTGGTGGGCGTCCTGGTCCCGCACCGTGGTGCCCCGGTGATCGAGCACGTGCGGGGGGTGTCGTGATGGGTTTCGCACGCACCTGCTCCGTCGCCCTCGTGGGTGTCGAGGGTGTCGTGGTCGAGGTCCAGGCGGACCTCGAACCGGGAGTCGCGGCCTTCACCCTGGTCGGCCTGCCCGACAAGAGCCTCACCGAGAGCCGCGACCGGGTCCGGGCCGCGGTGGTCAACTCCGGCGCCGAATGGCCCCAGAAGAAGCTGACGGTCGGCCTCAGCCCGGCCTCGGTGCCCAAGAGCGGCAGCGGTTTCGACATGGCGGTGGCGTGCGCCGTGCTGGGCGCCTCCGAGCGGATCGACCCCCGCGTCCTCTGCGACCTGGTGATGATCGGTGAACTGGGCCTCGACGGGCGGATCCGTCCGGTGCGCGGCATCCTGCCCGCCGTCCTCGCCGCGGCCGACGCGGGCTACGAACAGGTGGTCGTACCGGAGTGTGCGGCGACCGAGGCGTCCCTGGTGCCGGGCGTCTCCGTGCTCGGGGTGCGCAGCCTGCGCCAGCTGATCGCCGTGCTCACCGACGAGCCGGTGCCCGAGGAACCCCCGGACGAGCAGGGCAGGCCCGACCCGCTGCTCGCCGGTCTGCGGGTCCCCGGCACCGGGGAGGCGACCGGCCTGTGCGGCACCGCCGCCACCGAGCGCGACCAGGGGCACGACCTGGCGGACGTCGTCGGCCAGAGGCCGGCACGGGCCGCCCTGGAGGTCGCGGCGGCGGGCGGCCACCACCTCTTCCTGGAGGGGCCGCCCGGCGCAGGCAAGACGATGCTGGCCGAGCGGATGCCGTCGATCATGCCCCGCCTCAGCAGCGCGGAGTCCCTGGAGGTGACGGCGATCCACTCCGTCGCGGGCCTGCTGCCACCGGGCAAACCCATGGTGGACGCACCTCCGTACTGCGCTCCCCACCACTCGGCGACCATGCAGTCCCTGGTCGGCGGCGGCAAGGGGATGGCACGCCCCGGCGCCGTGTCGCTCGCGCACCGCGGGGTGCTCTTCCTCGACGAGGCGCCTGAGTTCAGCGGCTTCGTCCTGGACGCCCTGCGCCAGCCCCTCGAGTCGGGGCACGTCGTGATCGCCCGCAGCGCCGGCGTCGTGCGGTTCCCGGCGAAGTTCCTGATGGTGCTCGCGGCCAACCCCTGCCCCTGCGGGCGTTTCGGCCTGGTGCCCGACAGCTGCGACTGTCCGCCCTCCGCAGTCCGCCGCTATCAGGCCAGGCTCTCCGGCCCGCTGCTCGACCGCGTCGACCTCAAGGTGCGGGTGGAGCCGGTCACCCGCTCCGAGCTGACGGCCCGTGACGCCGGGGGCGAGTCCACGCGGACGGTCGCCGACCGGGTGCGGGAGGCCCGCGAGCGGTGCGCGGCACGACTCGCGGGGACACCGTGGCACACCAACAGCGAGATGCCCGGACGTGAGCTACGCGGCCGCTGGCAGGCCGTTCCGGGTGCGATGGACGAGGCCGAGCGAGGACTCGAGCGCGGCATGCTCACCGCCCGGGGCCTGGACCGTGTGCTGCGCGTCGCCTGGACCGTCGCCGACCTCCGGGGACACGACCGCCCCGACGCCGGTGACGTCGCCCTCGGCCTGCAGCTGCGCACCGGTGTGCCTCGCGGGCTGCCCATGACGATCGGCGCCGCCTCATGACCGGCGAGGAGCGGCTGGCCCGCGCCGCCCTCACCCGCGTCGTCGAACCGGGGGACGAGACCGCCGGACGCTGGCTGCGGGAGCTGGGGGCGGCCGAGGTGGCCCGGCGGCTCGTGCGGGGAGGAAAGCCGCTGCCCGGGGTGACCGACGCGCGCTGGGAAGGGCTGCGGGCGCGAGCCGCCCGGGCCAGGCCCCGGCAGGACCTGGACGAGGCCGAGCGGGCCGGGGCGAGGTTCGTCTGCCCCGGCGAGCCGGAGTGGCCGGCGCAGCTCGACGACCTGGGAGACGCGCGGCCCACCGGCCTGTGGGTGCGCGGCCGGCCCAGTCTGCGGATGTGGGCCCTGCGGTCCGTGGCCGTCGTGGGAGCCCGGGCCTGCACCGAGTACGGGGCGCACATGGCGGCCGTGCTCGGCTCGGGCCTGGCGGAGCGCGGCTGGGTGGTGGTCTCGGGCGGGGCCTACGGGGTGGACGGCGCCGCCCACCGGGGAGCACTCGGGGCGGGTGGAGCCACCGTCGCCGTACTGGCCTGCGGGGTCGACCGCCCCTACCCGCGCGGACACACCCGGCTGATCGGCCGGATCGCGGAACAGGGACTGGTCGTGGGGGAGTTGCCTCCGGGCGAGCATCCGACGCCGAGCAGATTCATCCTCCGCAACAGGGTGATCGCGGCGCTCACCCGGGGGACCGTGGTCGTCGAGGCGGCGTACCGCAGCGGCGCGCTGGTCACGGCACGCGCGGCACAGCGGCTCGGACGCTTCACGATGGGAGTACCGGGACCCGCCACCAGCGGCCTGTCGGCCGGGGTGCACGCACTGCTGCGCCAGGAGGCGGTGCTCGTCTCCGATGCCGCCGAGGTCGCCGAACTCGTCGGTGACATCGGTGAGCTGGCACCCGACAAGCGCGGCCCCGTGCTCCCCCGCGACCTGCTGGAACCCGGTGCCGCGCAGGTGCTCGCCGCGCTGCCGGCCCGCGACACGGCGAGCGCCGCGGACATCGCGCGGGGCGCCGGGACCACCGAGGACGACGCGATCGGGAGACTGTACGAACTCCGATCACTTGGATTCGTCGAACGACACGGCGACGGCTGGAAGTTGACACGCCAGGCGCGGAGTCCCGCCGCCGTCGGCCCGCCCGTCCCTGACCCAGCGTGTTCGGCCGTCCGGGCGAACCCTGACAGCCTTGGCAATTCCCGTAGTTGACGCCCCCCGGAGGTCACACAGGGCTACGGGCGGGTCCCGAGGGGGAGGCGGACGGGCTCGTTCGCGCAGGGGTGATCACCCGGTCTTCGCTCACTGCGACACCGCAGTCACGCTACGCTCACAAGGATTCCGGCTCAGACAGGCAACCCGACATCACACCGACAGCTCTCTCCCACACCCCCAGTTCACAGCAGAACGGCACAAGGCGACGAATGCCCCAGCACACCTCCGGGTCTGACCGGGCGGCAGTACCACCCGCCGCCCGTGGCAGCGTGCGCCCGCCCGCTCCGTCGACGCTCGACGAGCTGTGGCGGTCGTACAAGACCACCGGTGACGACCGGCTGCGCGAGCAGCTGATCCTGCACTACTCGCCGCTCGTCAAGTACGTCGCGGGACGGGTCAGCGTCGGCCTGCCGGCCAACGTCGAGCAGGCGGACTTCGTCTCCTCCGGAGTGTTCGGGCTGATCGACGCGATCGAGAAGTTCGACATCGAACGCGAGATCAAGTTCGAGACGTACGCGATCACGCGCATCCGCGGCGCGATGATCGACGAGCTGCGGGCGCTGGACTGGATCCCCCGGTCCGTGCGGCAGAAGGCCCGCAACGTCGAGCGCGCGTACGCGACGCTGGAGGCCCGCCTGCGCCGCACCCCGTCCGAGGCCGAGGTGGCCGGCGAGCTGGGCATCGCGGTGGACGAGCTCCACGCCGTCTTCAGCCAGCTGTCACTGGCGAACGTGGTGGCCCTGGAGGAGCTGCTGCACGTGGGCGGCGACGGCGGCGACCGGCTGAGCCTGATGGACACCCTCGAGGACACGGCCGCCGACAATCCGGTGGAGGTCGCCGAGGACCGGGAGCTGCGACGGTTCCTGGCCCGCGCGATCAACACGCTGCCCGAGCGGGAGAAGACCGTGGTCACCCTCTACTACTACGAGGGACTCACGCTCGCCGAGATCGGCAACGTGCTGGGCGTGACCGAGAGCCGGGTCAGTCAGATCCACACCAAGTCCGTGCTCCAGCTGAGGGCGAAGCTGGCGAGCTTCGGCCGCTGACCCCCGCCGTTCCCTCCCGCCCGGACCGGGGCGTCCGTAAAGTGGGAGGGTGCCAAGGATTCGAGCGGCCTCCGTGGCCGAGCACCGGTCGATGCAGCGAGCCGCCCTGCTGGACGCGGCGCGTTCCCTGTTGTCCGAGGGCGGGACGGAGGCACTGACCTTCCCGGCCCTCGCCGAACGCACCGGGCTCGCCCGGTCCTCCGTGTACGAGTACTTCAGGTCCCGTGCGGCCGTCGTGGAGGAGCTCTGCGCGGTCGACTTCCCCGTCTGGGCGGCGGAGGTCGAGGCGGCGATGGCCGCGGCGGAAGGGCCCGAGGGCAAGGTCGAGGCGTACGTCCGGCAGCAGCTGGCCCTGGTCGGGGACCGGCGGCACCGGGCCGTCGTGGCGATCTCCGCGAGCGAGCTCGACGCGGGCGCACGGGACAGGATCCGTGCCGCCCACGGCGGGCTGGTCGTCATGATCGCCGAGGCGCTGGGCGCCCTGGGGCACGCGGAGCCCCGGCTGGCCGCGATGCTGTTGCAGGGCGTGGTGGACGCGGCGGTGCGGCGGATCGAGCTGGGCGTGGCGGAGGACCCCGCGGCGATCGCCGACGCGGCGGTCGGGATGGCGCTGCGGGGCGTGCGGGGTTAGGGCCGCCGAGCTCGTCCCCCGTCCGAGGCGGGCGAAGTCCCCATGAGGGCCGGACCGGTTCGCGGGGCCCCGGGCGGCTCACCGGGACGCGCGCCCGCGACGGGCAGCAGCCGGGACGGGCCCCCGCGGAGCAGCCAGGGCGGAAGCAGGGACAGCGGGTTGAGGTAGGCGTCGGCCCGGCGCAGGCCCCAGTGGAGACAGGTGGCCGGGCAGTGGGGGCCGCCGGGTCCCGCGGTGCCCGCCTCCACCGTGCCCACCACGTCACCGGCCGCCACCTCGTCGCCCTCGCGCACGGAGGCGCGCACGGGCTGATAGGTCGTCCGCAGAGGCGGGGCACCGGTCCCTTCCAGCTCCACGGAGACGGCACCGCGGCCCGCGACCGGACCCGCGAACGACACCCGTCCCGGCGCCACGGCGCGCACCGGCGCTCCCGGCGCCGCCCCGAGATCCACACCCCGGTGCCCCCTGCCGTACGCCGTCGCCGGAGGCTCCCAGCCGCGTACGACCGCGGGCCGGGACCCGACGGGCCAGGCGCGGCCCACGGCCGGTACCGACGGGTCGAGCCCCGCGGGCGCGGGCGGACCCGGCGGCGGGGCGTCGCCCGGCCGTGCCGCGTCGCCCGGCCGTGCCGCGTCGCCCGGCCGTGCCGCGTCGCCCGGCCGTGCCGCGGCGCCCGGCCGCGCTGCGGCAACCGGCGGGACCGCGCCGAGCACGGCCACCAGCGCGAGCAGGGACAGCCCCCGCCGGCCGCGTGCGCGCGCCCGGCATGCGCCTTGCCCGGTCCGCTTGCTTCGCCTCGTTCGCATGGGAGAACCGTGCCGTACCGGGGCGGATCGCGGCCGGAAGTGTGGATCACCGGCCGGTTGTGGACAGCGGCGTCACCCGGTACCCCGCCGGTCCCGTACACTTCTTGTGGCGATCCGGGTCACCGGGTCGACTTCGCACGCCCCGACCCCGGGCTCCGTTTCGTACGGCGAACGTACGACGGAAGCCGGTGTCAGCGCCTCTCGGTCCCTTGTGGCAAGGCGCGTCGTGGGCGTCAGGCGCGCCTGCCGTCCGGCGAGCGCGGCACAACCGAGAACAACAAGGAGAACGGCCATGGCCGTCGTCACGATGCGGGAGCTGCTGGAAAGCGGCGTCCACTTCGGTCACCAGACCCGTCGTTGGAACCCGAAGATGAAGCGTTTCATCTTCACGGAGCGCAACGGCATCTACATCATCGACCTGCTCCAGTCGCTGTCGTACATCGACCGCGCCTACGAGTTCGTCAAGGAGACCGTCGCCCACGGCGGCACGGTCATGTTCGTCGGCACGAAGAAGCAGGCGCAGGAGGCCATCGCCGAGCAGGCCACCCGCGTCGGCATGCCCTACGTCAACCAGCGCTGGCTGGGCGGCATGCTCACCAACTTCTCGACCGTCTACAAGCGTCTGCAGCGCCTCAAGGAGCTCGAGCAGATCGACTTCGAGGACGTCGCCGCGTCGGGTCTCACCAAGAAGGAGCTTCTCGTGCTCTCGCGCGAGAAGGCCAAGCTGGAGAAGACCCTCGGTGGTATCCGCGAGATGCAGAAGGTGCCCAGCGCCGTCTGGATCGTGGACACCAAGAAGGAGCACATCGCGGTCGGTGAGGCCCGGAAGCTCAACATCCCGGTCGTCGCCATCCTCGACACCAACTGCGACCCCGACGAGGTCGACTACAAGATCCCGGGCAACGACGACGCGATCCGCTCCGTCACCCTGCTCACCCGCGTGATCGCCGACGCCGTCGCCGAGGGCCTCATCGCCCGCTCCGGCGCCGGCAAGGCCGCCGAGGGTGACAAGGCCGCGGGCGAGCCGCTCGCCGCGTGGGAGCGTGACCTGCTCGAGGGCGAGAAGAAGGCCGACGACGCCGAGGCTCCGGCCGCCGCCGAGGCCGAGAAGCCGGCCGAGGCCGCCGCTGAGGCTCCGGCCGCCGAGGCCCCGGCTGCCGACGAGGCTCCGGCCACCGAGGCCCCCGCCGCCGAGGCTCCGGCCGCGGACGCCGAGCAGGCCTGACCCCTCACCCCTTCGGGTTGCTGACGGCGGGGGCTCACAAGGCCCCCGCCGTTCACCCGTAGATCTTCAGACTTCGAGAGAGATTCCAGGAATCATGGCGAACTACACCGCCGCCGACGTCAAGAAGCTCCGCGAGCTCACGGGCGCCGGCATGATGGACTGCAAGAAGGCGCTGGACGAGGCCGACGGCAACGTCGACAAGGCCGTCGAGGCCCTGCGCATCAAGGGCCAGAAGGGCGTCGCCAAGCGTGAGGGCCGCTCCGCCGAGAACGGCGCCGTGGTCTCCCTCATCGCCGACGACAACACCTCCGGTGTCCTGGTCGAGCTGAAGTGCGAGACGGACTTCGTCGCCAAGGGCGAGAAGTTCCAGGCCGTGGCCAACGCCCTCGCCGAGCACGTCGCCAAGACCTCCCCGGCCGGCCTCGAGGCGCTGCTCGCGTCCGAGATCGAGGCCGGCAAGACGGTCCAGGCGTACGTCGACGAGGCCAACGCCAACCTGGGCGAGAAGATCGTCCTGGACCGCTTCGCCCAGTTCTCCGGCGCCTACGTCACCGCGTACATGCACCGCACCATGCCCGACCTGCCCCCGCAGATCGGTGTCCTGGTCGAGCTGGACAAGGCCGACGCCGACCTCGCCAAGGGTGTCGCCCAGCACATCGCCGCCTTCGCGCCGAAGTACCTCTCCCGTGAGGACGTCCCGGCCGAGGTCGTCGAGTCCGAGCGTCGCGTCGCCGAGGAGACCACGCGCGCCGAGGGCAAGCCCGAGGCCGCGCTCCCGAAGATCGTCGAGGGTCGCGTCAACGGCTTCTTCAAGGAGGCCACCCTCCTCGGTCAGCCGTACGCGCTCGACAACAAGAAGTCCGTCCAGAAGGTTCTGGACGAGGCCGGTGTCACCCTGAAGCGCTTCATGCGCATCAAGGTCGGCATCTGAGTCCGTACCGCGATCGACGCGCGATCCCGCTAGGGTCGACAGCAGTCGTCCGTGCCGGTCGCGTTTGCCGACCCGCGCGCGTGCGCGGCGGACGACAGCAGATCTGACGAGGAGGCCATTGCCGAGCTTGGGAGCCCACACCCCACCGGCAATGGCCTTCTTCGTATGTGCGACACGTAGAAAAGGCGATCTCCATGACCACCACCCAGGCCGACAAGGGCGAGACGAGCGACGACGGCAAAGGCGCGGGGCGCTTCCTGCTGAAGCTTTCCGGTGAGGCGTTCGCCGGCGGCGGCGGACTGGGCGTCGACCCCGACGTGGTGCACAAGATCGCCCGCGAGATCGCGTCCGTCGTACGCGGCGGCGCCCAGATCGCGGTCGTCATCGGCGGCGGCAACTTCTTCCGCGGCGCCGAGCTGCAGCAGCGCGGCATGGACCGCGCCCGGTCCGACTACATGGGCATGCTCGGCACGGTCATGAACTGCCTGGCCCTCCAGGACTTCCTGGAGAAGGAGGGCATCGACAGCCGGGTGCAGACCGCCATCACGATGGGGCAGGTCGCCGAGCCGTACATCCCGCTGCGCGCCGTGCGTCACCTGGAGAAGGGCCGCGTGGTCATCTTCGGCGCGGGCATGGGGATGCCGTACTTCTCCACCGACACCACAGCGGCCCAGCGCGCCCTGGAGATCGACGCCCAGGCCCTGCTGATGGGGAAGAACGGCGTGGACGGGGTCTACGACTCCGACCCCAAGACCAACCCGGAAGCGGTGAAGTTCGACGCCCTCGGTTACGGCGAGGTCATCACGCGCGACCTCAAGGTCGCCGACATGACCGCGATCACCCTGTGCCGGGACAACAAGCTGCCGATCCTGGTCTTCGAGCTTCTGGCGGAGGGCAATATCGCGCGGGCCGTCAAGGGTGAGAAGATCGGCACTCTCGTGGGTGACCAGAGCGGCCGGGCCTGACGGCCGGGGATGGACCCTGACCGGGGGATGGACAATGTCCTGCCGGTCGGGAACGGTGCAGGAACAAGACGCGACGCAGCCGGCCGCCGACCGACGAGGACAGCTGCCGGGCCTACTCAAGACACGCAGGAGCAAGTGGTGATCGAAGAGACCCTCCTCGAGGCCGAGGAGAAGATGGAGAAGGCCGTCGTGGTCGCCAAGGAGGACTTCGCCGCGATCCGAACCGGTCGTGCGCACCCGGCGATGTTCAACAAGATCGTGGCGGACTACTACGGTGCGCTGACGCCGATCAACCAGCTGGCCTCGTTCTCGGTGCCCGAGCCGCGCATGGCCGTGGTGACCCCGTTCGACAAGAGCGCGATGCGCAACATCGAGCAGGCCATCCGCGACTCCGACCTGGGCGTCAACCCGAGCAACGACGGCAACATCATCCGGGTGGTGTTCCCCGAGCTGACCGAGGAGCGCCGCAAGGACTACATCAAGGTCGCCAAGACCAAGGGCGAGGACGCCAAGGTCTCGATCCGCTCGGTCCGCCGCAAGGCCAAGGACGCGATCGACAAGCTGATCAAGGACGGCGAGGTCGGCGAGGACGAGGGCCGCCGTGCGGAGAAGGAGCTCGACGACACCACGGCGAAGTACGTCGCCCAGGTGGACGAGCTGCTCAAGCACAAGGAAGCGGAGCTGCTCGAGGTCTGATGAACGACTCTTCCTGGGGAGCGCCGCCACAAGCCGGGTACTGGGGGCCTTCCGATCAGGGGTCTGCCCAGGGGGCGGCCCCGGCGGGTCCCGCATACGATGCGCATGACGCCCAGCACACTCGCCCCATGCCCATCGTGCCCGGGGCGACCGCACACGGCGGAGACCAGGACGACCACCGGGGGGCCGCTCGGGTGAGCGGCCCCCCGTTCCGCGACGACACACCGCCGGCAACGCCCCACCGGGCCGCGCCGCACGAGCCGCACAGCCCGCAGGAGCCCATGCCCAGCGCCCCCCAGCCCGCGCCCGCACCGCAGAAGAAGAGTGCGGGCCGAGACCTGGGTGCCGCCATAGGGGTGGGCGTCGGTCTCGGTGCGGTGATCGTCGCGTCCTTGTTCGTCGTGAAGGCCGTGTTCCTCGGCGTGATAGTCGTCGCCGTGGTCGTGGGCCTGTGGGAGCTAACCTCGCGGCTGCAGGAGCGCAAGGACATCAAGGCGCCCCTCGTGCCGCTGGCGGTGGGCGGCGCGGCGATGGTCGTCGCCGGATACGTCCGCGGTGCCGAGGGCGCGTGGGTGGCCATGGCGCTCACCGCGCTCGCGGTCCTGGTCTGGCGCATGACGGAACCGCCCGAGGGCTATCTGAAGGACGTCACGGCGGGCCTGTTCGCGGCGTTCTACGTGCCGTTCCTGGCGACGTTCGTGGCGATGATGCTGACCGCCGACGACGGCCCGCGCCGGGTGTTGACGTTCCTGCTCCTGACGGTGGTCAGCGACACCGGCGCGTACGCGATCGGCTGGCGCTTCGGCAAGCACAAGCTGGCGCCGCGCATCAGCCCGGGCAAGACCCGCGAGGGCCTGTTCGGCGCGGTCGCCTTCGCGATGGTCGCCGGCGCGCTGTGCACGCAGTTCCTGATCGACGACGGCGCCTGGTGGCAGGGCCTGCTCCTGGGCCTCGCGGTCGCGGCCAGCGCCACCCTCGGCGACCTCGGCGAGTCCATGATCAAGCGGGACCTCGGCATCAAGGACATGGGCACGCTCCTGCCCGGCCACGGCGGCATCATGGACCGGCTGGACTCCATATTGCCGACGGCACCGGTGGTGTGGCTGCTGCTGGTGATCTTCGTGGGTTCCGGATGAGTTCCGGTGACCGGCGCTGACCTGCGCAAACAGGGAAGAGGGCCTCGTCGTCCACAGACGGCGAGTCCCTCTTCGTACGTCTGCGACACTGGAAGGGTTATGCCTGCCCCTGGAGAACTCACATTCGTCGCGCCGCGCGGAGCCAAGAAGCCGCCGCGGCACCTTGCCGATCTCACGCCCGCCGAGCGCAAGGAGGCTGTCGCCGCCGTCGGCGAGAAGCCGTTCCGCGCCAAGCAGCTGTCGCAGCACTACTTCGCGCGGTACGCGCACGACCCGGAGCAGTGGACCGACATCCCGGCCGGTTCGCGAGCCAAGCTCCAGGAAGCGCTGCTTCCCGAGCTGATGACGGTCGTGCGGCATCTCTCCACCGACCAGGAGACCACGCGCAAGACGCTGTGGCGGCTCTTCGACGGCACGCTCGTCGAGTCGGTCCTGATGCGCTACCCGGACCGGGTCACCATGTGCATCAGCTCACAGGCCGGCTGCGGGATGAACTGCCCGTTCTGCGCCACCGGCCAGGCCGGGCTCGACCGGAACCTGTCCACCGGCGAGATCGTGCACCAGATCGTCGACGGGATGCGCGCCCTGCGGGACGGCGAGATCCCCGGCGGCCCGGCGCGGCTGAGCAACATCGTGTTCATGGGCATGGGCGAGCCGCTGGCCAACTACAAGCGGGTCGTCGGCGCGATCCGCGCGCTGACCGACCCCGAGCCGGACGGTCTCGGGCTGTCGCAGCGCGGGATCACCGTCTCCACGGTCGGCCTCGTCCCCGCCATCCACCGGTTCGCCGACGAGGGCTTCAAGTGCCGGCTGGCGATCTCGCTGCACGCCCCGGACGACGACCTGCGCGACACCCTCGTCCCCGTCAACACCCGGTGGAAGGTCCGTGAGGTCCTCGACGCCGGCTGGGAGTACGCGGCGAGGTCCGGGCGGCGCCTGTCCATCGAGTACGCGCTGATCCGGGACATCAACGACCAGGCGTGGCGCGGTGACCGGCTCGGCCGCCTCCTCAAGGGCAAGCCGGTCCACGTCAACCTGATCCCGCTGAACCCGACGCCCGGCTCCAAGTGGACCGCCTCGCGGCCCGAGGACGAGAAGGCGTTCGTCGAGGCAATCGCCGCCCATGGTGTACCCGTCACGGTCCGGGACACCCGTGGCCAGGAGATCGACGGGGCGTGCGGTCAGCTCGCGGCGACCGAGCGGTAGTGTGGCCCGGGTAAGCACCGGATGCGTACGGAGCGTACGGTGCGTACAGCGTCATCCGTAGGTACATCTTCATATTCCGACAGGGGAGCGCCACAGCGCTGAGAGTGCGGCACAGGCCGCAGACCCTCTGAACCTTGCCCAGGTCATTCTGGGTAGGAAGTTCGGTCGTTACTCGAGCTGTTGCGCCCTGCCCGGGGACTTTCAGAGGTCCCCGGGCAGGGCCGCGTCTCTTCCTGGTCACCCCAGGAGGAATCCAGTGAGCACCACCAGCACCGCACGTACCGGCAGAGCGATCACGGCGATGGCCGTCGGTCTGGGACTCGTCACGCTCTCCGCGTGCGGTACGTCCGACTCCGGCGACAAGGCCGCCGGCTCGAAGACCGTGACGCTCGTCAGCCACGACTCCTTCGCCTACTCCAAGAGCGTGCTCAAGGCGTTCGAGAAGGAGTCCGGCTACAAGGTCAGGGTCCTCAAGGACGGCGACGCCGGCCAGGCCGTCAACAAGGCGATCCTGACCAAGGACAACCCGCAGGGCGACGTCTTCTTCGGCGTCGACAACACCCTGCTCTCCCGCGCCCTCGACAACGGGCTGTTCCAGCCGTACGAGCCCAAGGGCTCGGACCTCGTCCTCCCCGAGTACCGCGTCGACCGGGCCAAGCACCGGGTGACGCCCATCGACTCCGGCGACATCTGCGTCAACTACGACAAGAAGTACTTCGCCGATCACAAGCTGGACCCGCCGTCCACCTTCGACGACCTGGCGAAGCCCGCGTACAAGAACCTGCTCGTCACCGAGAACGCGTCCACCTCCTCGCCGGGCCTCGGCTTCCTGCTCGGCAGCGCGGCGAAGTACGGGGACAAGGGCTGGCAGGACTACTGGAAGAAGCTCAAGGCCAACGGCGTCAAGGTGGTCGACGGCTGGGAGCAGGCCTACAACGAGGAGTTCTCCGGGTCCGCCGGCGGCAGGAAGGCCAAGGCCGACCGCCCGCTCGTCGTCTCCTACGCCTCCTCCCCGCCCGCCGAGATCATCTACGCCGACCCGAAGCCGAAGACCGCGCCCACCGGCGTGGCGACCGGCACCTGCTTCCGGCAGGTCGAGTACGCGGGCCTGCTGAGCAACGCCGGGAACACCAAGGGAGGCAAGGCGCTCCTCGACTTCCTGCTCAGCAAGGAGTTCCAGGACGACATGCCGCTCAACATGTTCGTGTACCCGGTCCGGGAAGCCGCCCAGGTTCCCCCGGAGTTCACGAAGTTCGGCCCGCAGGCCGAGAACCCCGAGACCATGGACCCGGCCGACATCGCCGACCACCGTGACCAGTGGGTCAAGTCGTGGACCTCACTCGTACTGAAGTAGCGAGCGGGCACCGCGCGGCGGACTCCCGTCCTCGCTCGGGCGCGGCGCGGCTGGGCCTGATGGCCCTGCCCGTCGCGTTCTTCGCGGTGTTCTTCGCCTACCCCGTCGCGGCGATCGTCGCCCGGGGACTCAGGATAAACGGCGTCTGGCAGTTCGGGCGGATCGGTGAGGTGCTCGCCGATCCCGGCATCCGGCACGTCCTGTGGTTCACCACCTGGCAGGCGCTCGCCTCGACGGCCCTCACGCTGCTGATCGCACTCCCCGGCGCGTATGTGTTCGCGCGCTTCGACTTCCGGGGCAAGCAGGTGCTGCGCGCGGTCGTCACGGTGCCCTTCGTGCTGCCCACCGTCGTCGTCGGCACCGCGTTCCTGGCCCTGGTCGGCCGGGGAGGGCTCCTCGACGGCCTGTGGGGGGTGCGCCTGGACACCACGGTCTGGGCGATCCTCCTCGCGCACGTGTTCTTCAACTACGCGGTCGTCGTCCGTACCGTCGGCGGGCTCTGGGCGCAGCTCGACCCGCGGCAGGAGGAGGCCGCCCGGATGCTCGGCGCCTCCCGCCTCGCGGCGTGGCGCACGGTGACGCTCCCGGCGCTCACGCCCGCCGTCGCGGCGGCCGCGCTCATGGTCTTCCTGTTCACCTTCACCTCCTTCGGCGTGGTGCAGATCCTCGGCGGCCCCGGGTTCTCGACCCTGGAGGTGGAGATCTACCGCCAGACCTCGGAGATCTTCGACCTGTCCACGGCGGCCGTGCTCACCCTCGTCCAGTTCGCGGCGGTCGGCGCGGTCCTCGCCGTGCACGCCGGGACCGTACGCCGCCGGGAGAGCGCCCTGCGGCTCGTCGACGCCGCGACGACCGCGCGCCGCCCCCGGGGCGCCGGGCAGTGGGCACTGCTCGCCGGGGTCCTGGCCACGATCGCCGTCCTGCTCGTGCTGCCCCTCGGAGTGCTGGTCCAGCGGTCCCTCGACGCCCCCGGCGGCTACGGGTTCGCGTACTACAGGACGCTGACCGAGGACGACGGCACGTTCCTCGTGCCGCCGGTGGAGGCGATCGTCAACTCGCTGCGGTACGCGCTCGCCGCCACCGGCGTCGCCGTGCTGATCGGCGGTCTCGCCGCGGCCGCGCTGACCCGGCGGGCGGGCCGTCTCGTCCGGGGCTTCGACGCCCTGCTGATGCTGCCGCTCGGTGTCTCCGCGGTGACGGTCGGCTTCGGGTTCCTGATCGCACTCGACGAGCCGCCGCTGAACCTCAGAAGCTCCTGGATGCTGGTGCCGCTGGCGCAGGCGCTCGTCGGTGTCCCGTTCGTCGTCCGCACGATGCTGCCGGTGCTGCGGGCGGTGGACGGCCGGCTGCGGGAGGCGGCGGCCGTGCTCGGTGCGTCGCCGTGGCAGGTGTGGCGCGAGGTCGACCTGCCGCTGGTGCGGCGGGCGCTGCTGGTCGCCGCCGGGTTCGCGTTCGCGGTGTCGCTGGGCGAGTTCGGGGCGACCGTGTTCATCGCGCGGCCCGACAACCCGACGCTGCCGGTCGCCGTGGCGCGACTGCTGGGCCGGCCGGGCGACCTCAACTACGGTCAGGCGATGGCCCTCTCGACGATCTTGATGGTGGTGTGCGCGGTGGCGCTGCTCGTCCTGGAGCACGTACGGACGGACCGGACGGGGGAGTTCTGATGACGAGGCTCGGCAAGCCGGGCACGGCCGGTGGGACCGACAAGGACGTGGCCCCCGCGGCCCCCGTTGCGGCCGCGACCCCCGCGGAGCCGCGGACGGCCCCCGGCCGGCCGGGAGCCGGCCCGCTGCTGCGCCTCGACGCGGCCACCGTGCGCTTCGGCGGGCGGGCCGTGCTCGACGCCGTGGGCCTCGCCGTGGCCGAGCACGAGACCGTGTGCGTGCTCGGGCCGAGCGGCAGCGGCAAGTCGACGCTGCTGCGCGCGGTGGCGGGGCTCCAGACGCTGGACGCGGGCCGGGTGCTGCTCGACGGCCGCGACCAGTCGGCGGTGCCCGCGCACAAGCGGGGCGTCGGACTGATGTTCCAGGACCACCAGCTCTTCCCGCAGCGCGACGTGGGCGGCAACGTCGCCTTCGGGCTGCGGATGCACGGTGTCCCGCGCGCCGAACAGGACGTACGCGTAAGGGAGTTGCTGGCGCTCGTGGGGCTGCCCGGAGCCGGGCGCAGGGGCGTCGCCTCGCTCTCCGGCGGCGAGCAGCAGCGGGTCGCGCTGGCACGCGCCCTGGCGCCACGGCCCCGCCTGCTGATGCTCGACGAGCCGCTGGGCCAGCTCGACCGCTCCCTGCGGGAACGGCTGGTCGTGGAACTGCGGGAGCTGTTCGGGGCGTTGGGCACCACCGTGCTCGCGGTCACGCACGACCAGGGCGAGGCGTTCGCGCTCGCCGACCGTGTCGTGGTGATGCGGGACGGGCGGATCGCCCAGTCCGGGACGCCGCTGGAGGTGTGGCAGCACCCGGCGGACGAGTTCGTGGCCCGGTTCCTCGGCTTCGACAACGTGGTCGGGGCCACGGTGACCGGCCGGGCCGCCGACACCCCCTGGGGCAAGGTCCCGGTGGCGGAGGGCGCCCCGCAGGGCCCGCGCACGCTGCTGGTGCGGCCGGCCGGTGTACGGCTCGTGGAGGCGGCGGACGGACTGCGCTGCACGGTGGTGGCCCGCACCTTCCGCGGCACCCATGTGGCCGTCGGCCTGCAGCCCGGGGACGCCCCGCGCCTGGAGGCGGCGTGCGCGCTGCGGCGGGCGCCCGAGCCCGGTGACGTGGTCGGCGTGGAGTTCGACGCGGCCGAGGTCGTCGTCCTCGGCTGAGCACCCGCCCCGGCCGGTGCCGTCCGGCCGCGAGCCGCGCTGCCGGCGGCCGGGTGCCGCCCGAAAATGGCGCGCCGGGTGCGTGCACGGACCCCTAGGGTGACGATCATGACGCTTCTCGGGCACGAACGGTACTGCGACGCCATCGAGGCGCAGGTGCGCCTGCTGCGGGACGTGGTGGTCTCCGGGGCGGATCTGTCGGCGGTGGTGCCGACCTGCCCGGACTGGACGCTGGAAGAGCTCGTCCGGCACACGGGCGGGGCGCTGCGCTGGGTGGAACTCCTCGTCCGGACGAGGGCCGAGGAGGACGTACCCGAGGAGAAGGTGCCGTTCGCCGGGGGCCCCGAGGCCGAGGGAGATCCCGCCGCACTGGACGCCTGGCTCGCGGAGACCGGGGAGTTGCTCGTCGGGGCGCTCCGCGAGGCGGGCCCGGACGCGGTGGTGTGGTCCTGGGCCGGTGTCCCCAGCTCCGGCTTCTGGGCCCGCCGGATGACCCATGAGCTGGCGATCCACCGGGCCGACGCCGCGCTGGCCGCGGGCGTGCCGTACGAGGTCGACGCCGACGTGGCGGCGGACGCCGTCGACGAGTGGCTGGAGATCGTCACGTTCGTACAGCGGACCCAGCCGGACGACGCGGCGAACGAGTTGCGCGGCCCCGGCCGCAGCATCCATCTCCACGCGACCGACGCCCCCGCGGAGCTGAACGCGGAGTGGGTCGTCGAGCTCACCGAGGAGGGTGTCGTCTGGCGCCGGGGCCACGAGAAGGCCACCGTCGCGCTGCGGGGCACGCTCACCGACGTACTGCTCGGCTTCTACCGCCGGCTGCCGCTGGACGACGGCCGGCTGGACGTGCTGGGGGACCGGGAGCTGCTGGACTTCTGGCTGGATCGCGCCACCTTCGGATAGGCCGCCCGTGGAGGGCGCCGGGACGGTGACGGGGGCGGCTGGGTGGCCGCCGGGAGGCCCGCGGGGCCGCTTTGACGGCGTGCGGCCCGCCCCCGGAGGGACGGGCCGCACGGTCATGCGTACTGCGGGTCAGCTCGCCTTCGACGCGCCGCGGCGGCGCATGCCGAAGAACACGGCTCCGCCACCGGCCACGACGAGGGCACCGGCGACACCGGCGATCATCCCGGTGTTGCTGTTCGCACCGGTCTCGGCGAGGTTGGAGTCACCGGCCGCGGGGGACGGGGCGTTGTCCCCGGCCGGAGCGGTGGTGGTGTCCGACTCCGACGGGGTCGCCGAGGGCTTCTCGGTCGGCTTGTCCGACGGCTTCGGGGTCTCGGACGGCTTCGGGGTCTCCGACGGCTTGGGCGTCTCGGTGGACTTGCACGCCTCGGACGGGGCGGTCAGGCCGCCCTCGATGTCCTCGTCGACGATCTTTCCGGCCTTGACGTGGACGCGGTACTGGGCGTTGGGCGTCCAGTCCTCGGAGAAGGAGACCGTGGCACCCTCACGGGTGCCCTTGACCTGCTTCTCACCGACGAGCTTCGCGTCGGAGCCGTTCGACTCCAGGTAGACCGAGACGGTCGCCTCGACGCCCGAGGCATCGATGTCAGTGACGGTGATGACGCCCTTGCCGTTGTCGTCGCAGACGGCCTTGGCGGTGAAGTCACGGATGTTGCAGGCCGCCGCGTTGCCGGCGAGGCCGATGGCCAGGGCGGCGGTGGCGGATGCGACTCCGAGGATTCGCACGGAACGTGCGGTACGGGAAGATATGGACACGATTGCCCTTCACAGAATGCGCAACTGCGGGGGGTGATGAGGGAGTTGTCGTGGACAACAGCTCCCCCAGGAGTCTCACAGGTTTATAAGCGCGGGGTAAGGGCTGTCAATGCGTAGGCGTGTCACACCCGTTGGCTTTGCGCCGTTATTGCCCGCCGAGGTGTTTGAGCGCCGCCGGGGCGTCCTCGACGCGGTCCACCAGGGCGATCCGGGACTCCATCGAGCGCTCCCGGGCCAGCGACCGCAGCAGCGGCCAGGCCGGCAGGGTCTCGGTCCAGTGCGCCCGGTCCACCAGGACCATCGGGGTGGGTTCGCCACGCGACTCGTAGTAGTTCGGCGTCGCGTTGTCGAAGATCTCCTGTACGGTGCCGGCCGCGCCGGGCAGGAAGACGACCCCCGCGTTGCAGCGGGCCAGCAGGCCGTCCTCCCGGGTGGCGTTGGCGAAGTACTTGGCTATGTGCGTGGCGAACGCGTTGGGCGGCTCGTGGCCGTAGAACCAGGTCGGGATGCCGACCGAGGAGCCACCGGAGGGCCAGCGTTCACGTATCGCGAAGGCGGCCGACGCCCACGCGGTGACCGAGGGCCTGAACGAGGGCGCCCCGCCCAGTATCGGCAGGGCCTCGGCGAGCATGCCGTCGTCGTGCGGGGCCGCGTACGCGCCGAGGTTGGCGGCCTCCATCGCGCCCGGACCGCCGCCGGTGGCGGCCGTGAACCCGGCACGCGCGAGCTCGCGGCCCAGCAGGGCGGCGCCCTCGTACTCCCGCGTGCCGCGCGCCATCGCGTGGCCGCCCATGACGCCCACCACCCGTGCGCCGACGAGGAGTTCGTCGAGGGCGTCCGAGACCGAGTCGTCGTGGACCGCCCGCAGCATCGACGCGAAGACGTCCCCGTCGGCCCTGGTCCGCTGGAACCAGGCGTACGCGCGCGCGTCGGGAGTCGCCTCGTAACCGGCGTCGAGCGATGCGAAGAGTTCGCCGGGGGAGTAGAGCGTCCCCCGGTACGGGTCGAAGGGGAGCCCGGGGACGGGCGGGAAGACCAGCGCGCCCGAGGCCCGCACCGTCGCCGCCGCCTCCGGGTCCATCGGGCAGCCGAGGAAGACGGCGCCCGTGGTGTCCACGGACAGCAGCACCTTCGTACGGTCCGTCAGATCGACCGCCTGTACGCGGTGGTGGGCGAGCGAGCCGTGTGCCCCGGTCACCGCGTCGAACTCGGCGAGGGACTCGATCTCACGGTCGTGGGAGACGGCGGGCGCGGGTGTCGGCTTCACGCGCCCATGCTAGGGGGTGTCTGACACATGCCCGCGGCGTCGCGCGCTCCTTCATCAGACACCCCCTAGGGGTGCCGGACCCGCCCGCCCCGTGCCGGGCGGGTCCGGAAACCGCTCATCCCTCGATCGCCGCCGGGTCCATCCACGCGACCTCCCAGGTGTGGCCGTCCAGGTCGTCGAAGGCGCGGCCGTACATGTGGCCGTGGTCCTGCGGCTCGCCGGTGGCCGTGCCGCCGGCCGCGATCGCCCGGTCGACCAGTTCGTCGACCTTCTCGCGGCTCTCGGCGCTCAGACACAGCAGTACCTCACTGGTCGCGGTGGAGTCGGCGATCGGCTTCTTGGTGAAGTCGGAGTATCGCTGCCTGCTCATCAGCATCGCGATGATCGTGTCGCTGATCACGACGCAGGTGCAGTCGTCCGTCGAGAACTGCGGGTTGATCGAGTAGCCGAGTTCGGTGAAGAACTTCCTGGACGCGTCGACGTCGTTCGTGGCGAGGTTCACGAAAATCATCTGCTGGTACATGCGAGGTCTCTCCCGTCGGTGTCGTGCTGTTCGGGGGGTAGACCGGTGCCGTCCGCGGAACTCATCGCCCGGAGCCGGGTTTTTGCGCGGAATGCCTCAGCCGGTCAGGGGAATCGCGGCCAGCTCGGCGACGCCCCATGTCAGCGGCCCGAAGACGGCGGCCAGCGCGCCCACGCGCAGGGCCGCGGCGCTCCGCAGCGCCCGGGGAGCGGCGCCCAGCCGCAGCAGCGCGGCCGTGGTGGCGGCGCGCGCCTGCCGGGCCTCGACCGCGGAGGTGGCCAGGGTCGCCGCCGCGCACCCCACGACGAGCACCCCGCCCAGCGTGGTCAGCGGCCCGAACGACGGCCGCACGCCCGCGTACAGGGTCGCCAGCGCGTACGCCCCGGACGCGACGGCGCACATCACGCCGAGCGGACGTCCCACGCGCCGCCCCTCCTCCTGGAGACCGCGCCCGGCGAGCAGCCGCAGCGCGCCGGGCCTGACGGCCTGCAGCAGCCATCCGCACAGATGGGTGATCCCCGGCCCGGCCAGGGCGAGGCCGACCGCCGTCAGGAGCCAGCCGGCGAGCACCGCGGCCGGGCCGCCGGTGAGTCCGCCGGGCAGCGCGAGCCCGGGGGCGGGCCCCGAGCGGCTCCCGTACGTCTCGATGGCGAGGCCCGCCGCGAGGAGGGCCACGCCCCAGGGGAGCCCGCCGGGGGTGGGGAGCGGCGGGGCGGGGTGCTGCGCGGACCGCACCGCGTCCGGGTGACCGGGCGACGGGTAGTGCCCCTGGTCGCCGAGGGCGTCACCGGCCTCGCCGGGCCGTGTTCCCTCCGTCTGCTCGGGTTCGCCGGACCGGCCGCCGCCGTACGGCCCGCTGCCGGGCCGGGGCCGCAGGACGACGGCGCTGGCCAGGGAGGCGGCCAGCGGCACCAGTGCCAGCAGGGTGAGGATGCCCGGCAGCGGGAGCGGCCGGCCGGCGGCGAGGAGTCCGGAGGCGGCTCCGTCGAACGGCATGCCGGTCAGGTCGCCGCGCAGGTGCAGGAAGAGGAGCAGCGCGAGCAGCGAGCCGAGTCCGCAGGAGAGCGCGGTGGTCACGGCCGAGTACGCCATCAGCCGGGCCGGTCCGAGTCCGATCGCGGAGAGTCCGGGCCGCGGCCGGGTCCCCGGGTCGGTGCGGGCGACGGCGACCGCGAAGTAGACGGTGGCGGCCGCCGGCGCGAGACACCAGGTGAGCCGCAGCACCGAGCCGGCGGGTGCCCCGGGGTGCGCCATCGCGTATCCCAGCGTGCACAGCAGCAGGAAGCCGGTGCCCGCCGAGGCGGCGGTCACCAGGAGCCTGCGGAACTGGACGAGGGGGTGGGCGCCGCGGGCTAGACGGAGAGCGAGCACGCGGCCCGGCCTTCCGCCTCGGTGGCCGGGGGGAGGTGCACGGTGCTGACGCGGCGCCCGTCGAGCAGGGCCACCGTGCGGTCGGCGAGGGCCGCGGTCTGGGGGTCGTGCGTGGCCAGCACCACGGTGATGCCGTGCGAGCGGGCCGCCGTGGTGAGGGTGCGCAGCACGTGGGCGTGGTCGGCGCGGTGCAGCGGGGCGGTCGGTTCGTCGGCGAACAGGACCGTGGGGGAGGAGACCAGGGCCCGGGCCACGGCCACCCGCTGGCGCTCGGCCTGCAGCAGCGCGTACGGGCGCTTGCGGGCGCAGCCCCGGATGTCGAGGCGCTCCAGCCACTCCAGGGCGGTGGTCTTGGCGGCCCTGCGGCCGGTGCCGCGCAGCATCAGCGGCAGGGCGGCGTTCTCCCAGGCGTTCAGTTCGGGTACGAGGACCGGCGCGGGGTCGATCCAGCCGAAGCGGTCGCGGCGCAGCCGCTCGCGGGTGTGCCGGCCCATGGTGTGGATGGGAACGCTGTTGAACCAGACCTCTCCCTGCTGGGCGGGGAGCTGCCCGGACAGACAGCGCAGGAGGGTCGTCTTGCCGCTGCCGCGCGGGCCGCTGACGGCGAGGATCTCGCCCTCGCGGACGCCGAGCGAGACACCGTTCAGCGCGGGTGAGCCGTTGTGCTTGAAGTGCAGGGCGCGTGCCCAGAGCACGTCGTTGTCCGGCGGGGCCACCATGGGCGTACACCTCGGTTCAGATCTGATGTGCCGTGCGAAGTCCCCCTTCCGGGGGAACGAAGGCAGGGCCGATCGGTCACTGGGCACGCTAGGTAGTCAGGGGCGGGACGCCGGACAGCACGCGGCCCCGTGCCGCCCTTCTCACTCGAACGGGCGGCACGGGGACCGGGGTTGATCACACCGGCGGCCCTCGGCGGAGGACCGGCGGCCGGGGTCAGAGCTTCGCCCAGGCCTCCGTCAGCACCTGGCGGAGGATTCCCTCGATCTCGTCGAAGGTCGCCTGGTCGGCGATCAGCGGCGGCGACAGCTGGATGACCGGGTCACCGCGGTCGTCGGCGCGGCAGTACAGGCCGTACTCGAAGAGCTTCTTGGAGACGAAGCCGTACAGCACGCGCTCCGACTCCTCGTCCGTGAAGGTCTCCTTGGTGGCCTTGTCCTTCACCAGCTCGATGCCGTAGAAGAAGCCGTTGCCGCGGACGTCGCCGACGAGCGGCAGGTCGTGCAGCTTCTGCAGCGTGTTCAGGAACGCGCTCTCGTTGTCGAGCACGTGCTGGTTGAGGTTCTCCCGCTCGAAGATGTCGAGGTTGGTCAGCGCCACGGCCGCGGAGACCGGGTGGCCGCCGAAGGTGTAGCCGTGCAGGAAGGTGTTGTCGCCCTTGTAGAACGGCTCGGCGATCCGGTCGGAGACGACGGCGGCACCGATCGGGGAGTAGCCCGAGGTCATGCCCTTGGCGCAGGTGATGATGTCCGGCACGTAGTCGAACTTGTCGCACGCGAACATGGTGCCGAGGCGGCCGAAGGCGCAGATGACCTCGTCCGAGACCAGCAGGACGCCGTGCCGGTCGCAGATCTCGCGGACCCGCTGGAAGTAGCCGGGCGGCGGCGGGAAGCAGCCGCCGGCGTTCTGCACCGGCTCCAGGAAGACGGCGGCGACGGTCTCGGGGCCCTCGAAGAGGATCTCCTGCTCGATCTGGTCGGCGGCCCAGCGGCCGAAGGCCTCCGGGTCGTCGCCGTGGATCGGGGCGCGGTAGATGTTGGTGTTGGGCACCTTGTGGGCGCCGGGGACGAGCGGCTCGAAGGGGGCCTTCAGGGCCGGCAGACCGGTGATGGACAGGGCGCCCTGCGGGGTGCCGTGGTAGGCGACCGCGCGGGATATGACCTTGTACTTCGTGTAGTTGCCGGTGAGCTTGTGGTACTGCTTCGCCAGCTTCCACGCCGTCTCGACGGCCTCGCCGCCGCCGGTGGTGAAGAAGACCTTGTTCAGGTCGCCCGGCGCGTAGTGGGCGAGGCGCTCGGCGAGCTCGACCGCCTTCGGGTGGGCGTAGGACCAGATCGGGAAGAAGGCCAGCTCCTTGGCCTGCTTGAGCGCGGCCTGGGCGAGCTCCTCGCGGCCGTGGCCCGCCTGGACCACGAACAGGCCCGCGAGACCGTCGAGGTAGCGCTTGCCCTGGTCGTCGTAGATGTAAGTGCCCTCACCACGGACGATGGTGGGTACGGGCGCGTTCTCGTACGAGGCCATGCGGGTGAAGTGCATCCACAGATGGTCGTACGCGGTCTTGCTGAGGTCCTTGGTGCTCACGGCTATCGGGTTCCCCACATGTAGGTCTGCTTCTTGAGCTTGAGGTAGACGAAGCTCTCGGTGGAGCGCACGCCGGGCAGGGCCCGGATGCGTTTGCTGATGACGTCCAGCAGGTGGTCGTCGTCCTCGCAGACGATCTCCACGAGGAGGTCGAACGAGCCCGCGGTCATCACCACGTACTCGACTTCCGACATGGCGGTCAGGGCGTCGGCCACAGGGTCCAGCTCGCCCTCGACGTTGATGCCGACCATCGCCTGCCTGCGGAAACCCACGGTGAGCGGGTCCGTGACGGCGACGATCTGCATCACGCCCTGGTCGAGCAGCTTCTGGACGCGCTGGCGCACGGCCGCCTCGGACAGGCCGACGGCCTTGCCGATCGCGGCGTACGGGCGGCGTCCGTCCTGCTGGAGCTGCTCGATGATGGCGAGGGAGACGGCGTCCAACTGGGGACCGCCGCCGTTCTTTGACTCCCGAGAGTCCCTGGGGTCTGCGCTTCGACTGGCCACGAGGTCACTGTGCACGACGTATCGATAGTTCCGCAAGGCCGAATCGATGAAATTCGTTGTGCGTGGGTCATCAGTCTGCGGATTTCGCAGCTACGGCCCGAGTGGGGGTGTTGAAAACGTCAGCGCACCGATTAGGGTGGGACAGCCGGGTGTCTCAGCCAGTGGACACTCGGGGAACGGGCGGCTTCGGGGTCGAGGGACACCCAGGTCGCGGCTTCACAGCACTTCACAGCACTTCACACGCACTTCTGACAGGAGGGCCGGGCAGTGAGCACCGAGCTGCGTCGTCTGCGCAACTACATCGATGGTGAGTTCCGGGACGCCGCCGACGGACGGACCACCGAGGTGGTCAACCCCGCGACCGGTGAGGCGTACGCGACCGCGCCGCTGTCCGGGCAGGCGGACGTCGACGCCGCGATGGCCGCTGCCGCGGCGGCCTTCCCGGCCTGGCGCGACCAGACCCCCGCCGAGCGCCAGAAGGCCCTCCTCAAGATCGCGGACGCGTTCGAGGAGCGGGCCGAGGAGCTCATCGCCGCCGAGGTGGAGAACACGGGCAAGCCCACCGGGCTGACCCGCACCGAGGAAATTCCGCCCATGGTCGACCAGATCCGCTTCTTCGCGGGTGCGGCCCGGATGCTCGAGGGCCGCTCGGCCGGTGAGTACATGGAGGGGCTGACCTCGATCGTCCGACGTGAGCCGATCGGTGTCTGCGCGCAGGTCGCGCCGTGGAACTACCCGATGATGATGGCCGTGTGGAAGTTCGCCCCGGCGCTGGCCGCGGGCAACACGGTCGTGCTCAAGCCCTCGGACACGACCCCCGCCTCCACGGTCCTCATCGCGGAGATCATCGGCTCGATCGTGCCCAAGGGCGTCTTCAACGTGGTCTGCGGCGACCGTGACACCGGCCGCACGATGGTCGAGCACCCGACCCCGGCGATGGCCTCCATCACCGGTTCGGTCCGGGCCGGCATGTCGGTCGCCGAGTCGGCGTCCAAGGATTTGAAGCGGGTCCACCTGGAACTGGGCGGCAAGGCGCCGGTCGTCGTCTTCGAGGACACCGACATCGCCAAGGCCGTCGAGGACATCTCGGTCGCGGGCTTCTTCAACGCGGGCCAGGACTGCACGGCCGCCACGCGCGTGCTCGTCCAGGAGGCCATCCACGACGAGTTCGTGGCCGCGCTCGCCAAGGCCGCCGCCGAGACGAAGACCGGCATGCCGGACGACGAGGACGTGCTCTACGGCCCGCTGAACAACCCGAACCAGCTCAAGCAGGTGTCCGGCTTCATCGAGCGGCTGCCCGCCCACGCCAAGGTCGAGTCCGGCGGCCACCAGGTCGGCGACAAGGGCTACTTCTACGCCCCGACCGTCGTCTCCGGCCTCAGGCAGGACGACGAGATCATCCAGAACGAGGTCTTCGGACCGGTCATCACCGTCCAGTCCTTCTCGGACGAGGCCCAGGCCGTCGAGTGGGCGAACGGCGTGGACTACGCGCTGGCCTCCTCGGTCTGGACGAAGGACCACGGCCGGGCCATGCGCATGTCGAAGTCGCTGGACTTCGGCTGTGTGTGGATCAACACGCACATCCCGCTGGTCGCGGAGATGCCGCACGGCGGTTTCAAGAAGTCCGGCTACGGCAAGGACCTCTCGGCGTACGGCTTCGACGACTACACGCGCGTCAAGCACGTGATGACGTCGCTGGACGCCTGACCCGGGAAGCGTTCCCCGGCGCGGCCCCGGACGGTGCGCGACCGTCCGGGGCCGCGCCGTGTTGTGCGCCGGGACCGCGGGATCGGCCGGGGTCACTTTTGAACACGTTCAAGAATGGCGTACGCTCCAGCCATGAGCGACAGAGCCGCCCTTCTCCGGGGCATCCGCGCGTGGCTGGTCGTGTTCGTCGTCTGCCTGGTGCTCAGCGGCGCGACGGCCTTCCCCTTGGTGCACGAACTGCACTGGACCGAGGACCTGCTGCGGTCCCTGTCCGTGCCCGAGCATCTGCCCGGCCTCATGGAGTGGATCGAGCGCGTACGCCGCGGCCTCGACGCCACGGACGCCGAGTACCCCTTCGTGCTGTACGGGACCGACTGGCTGGCGTTCGCCCACCTGGTGATCGCGGTCGCCTTCTACGGCCCCTACCGCGACCCCGTCCGCAACATCTGGGTCGTCGAGTTCGGCATGATCGCCTGCGCCGGCATCATCCCGCTCGCCCTGATCTGCGGACCGATCCGCGGCATCCCCTTCTGGTGGTCGCTCATCGACATGTCGTTCGGCGTCTTCGGGGTGATCCCGCTGTACGTACTGCGGCGCAGGATCAAGCGGCTGGAGGCGCTGACCGGGAACTGGACCGCTCCCGGGGCCGGCGCCCCCACCGAACCCGGCTCCGGCGCCCTCCCGGACCCGGCCTAGACGGTGCGCGGGGCGATACGCCTAGCTTCTGCGCAGGGAGCACAGCGCGTCGATGCGGTTCGTCGTGATGGAGTCGACCCCCATGTCGAGCAGCCGTCGCATCGAGCGGCGGGTGTCGGGGGTCCAGACGGACAGCAGATGGCCGCCCCGGTGCACGCGGGCCGTCAGGGCGCGGTCGACCAGGGTGAACCGGTAGTTGAGCCAGCGCGGCCGCACCGCGTCGAGTACGGCGGGGCGCGGCGGCGCGAGGCTCGTCCAGGTCAGCGCGATCTCCGCGGCGGGGTCGGCGGCGCGCACCGCGAGCATGGCCGCGGCGCCCGCGCAGTAGTACACGCGCTCGGCCGCACCGCACTCGCGGATCACACCGACGACCCGCCGCACGGCCCTGACGTCCGGTGCGCCCGGCAGGTCGATCATGAGCCGGGCGTCACCGGTGGCCTCCAGCGCGTCCACGAGCGTGGGCACGCCGTCGGCGGTGAGCCCGCGCACCTCGGCGGCGGAGAGCGAGAGCAGCGGCCGCTCCAGCTCCCACAACCGCTCCAGTGTCTCGTCGTGCAGCAGCACGGGCACGCCGTCCCGGGTCAGCCGCACGTCGATCTCCACCACGTCCGCGCCGCGGCCGAGCGCGGAACGCAGCGAGGCGATCGTGTTCTCGCGGACCCGGTAGGGGTCACCGCGGTGGGCGACGGCTGTCACGGTGCGCATGGGATCGTCCTTCGCTCGTCTTCGGCGACGTCAGGGCGTGAGCCAGGCCGAGGTGTACGTGTCGATCTCGGCGGTCAGCCGCCGCTTGCCCGCCGGGTCCAGGAACGAGGCCTCGACCGCGTTCCTCGCGAGCGCGGCCAGGCCCTGCTCGTCGAGGCCGAGGAGGCGGGCGGCGACCGCGTACTCGTTGTTCAGGTCCGTGCCGAACATCGGCGGGTCGTCGGAGTTGATGGTCACCAGGACGCCCGCGGCGATCATCTGCGCGAGGGGGTGCTCGTCGAGGGTGCGGACCGCGCGGGTCGCGATGTTCGACGTCGGGCAGACCTCCAGGGCGATGCGGTGGTCCGCGAGGTGGGCGAGGAGCCTCGGGTCACGCACCGAGCTGGTGCCGTGGCCGATCCGCTCGGCGCGCAGGTCCGTGAGCGCGTCCCACACCGTCTGCGGGCCGGTCGTCTCGCCCGCGTGCGGCACGGAGTGCAGCCCGGCCGCGATCGCCCGGTCGAAGTACGGCTTGAACTGCGGACGGGGCACCCCGATCTCGGGGCCGCCCAGGCCGAACGAGACCAAACCCTCCGGGCGCACCCTGTCGTCGGTGGCCAGCCGCGTCGTCTCCTCGGCCGACTCGAGGCCCGCCTCGCCGGGGATGTCGAAGCACCAGCGCAGTACGACGCCGAGCTCGCTCTCGGCCGCCTTGCGGGCGTCCTCGATGGCCTCCATGAAGCCGAGCTCGTCGATGCCGCGGCGGGTCGAGGAGAACGGCGTGAGGGTCAGCTCGGCGTAACGGACCTGCTGGCGGGCCATGTCCCGGGCGATCTCGTACGTCAGGGTGCGCACGTCCTCGGGGGTACGGATCAGGTCGACGACCGACAGGTACACCTCGATGAAGTGGGCGAAGTCCGTGAACGTGAAGTAGTCGGCCAGGGCCTCGGGGTCGGTCGGCACCCTGGAGTCGGGGTGGCGGGCGGCGAGGGTGGAGACGATCCGCGGGGAGGCGGAACCGACGTGGTGCACGTGCAGCTCGGCCTTGGGCAGCCCGGTGATGAAGGCCCGCAGGTCGCGCGGGGCGCTGGGATCGGTGAGCTCGGTCAAGGGGTCCTCCCCGGCAGGGCGTCCGTCCGGTGGCCGGTGTCGCATTCCGGCACGCGGTACGGCGCGGGTGATCGGCTGATCGGTGGTCCGGGGATCATCGTAGGCGGCCCCCGGAGGGCCGGAGGGGTGGCATCGGCATGACGGAACGTACGACCGAGGGGGACTCGCGCATGTCCGACGACGCGCACACGCCGGAGCCGCGCGGGGCCGCGCCCGTGGACCCCTGGGCGCCTCCGGGCTCCACGGCGCCCCTGGCCCCGGCGGGCCCGCCCGCGCCGCCGGGCCCCGGCCCGGGGGCCGGCTGGAGCGGCGCCCCGCCCGTGCCCGGCGGCGGGTACGACCGGCCGACGGCGCACCCCGCCGCTGCCGACGCCCCTCCCTGGGCGAACCCCTTCGCCCCGCCGGAGGACGCCCGGCCCGCCCCCGGCGAGCACGTCCCCCCACCGCCCATCGCCCCCGACGGTCCCGGCCGGCCCGCGTACGCCTACGGTCACACCTACGGCGGGTCCCAGCCCCCCGCCTGGTTCGGCGGCCCCGCGTACGGCTGGCCGGCCGCGCCCGTCGCCCCGAGCAACGGGATGGGCACCGCCGGACTGGTGCTCGGCATCGTCGCGGCCGTCGTCTTCTGTCTGTGGCCGCTGGCCATCGTGCTGGGCGTGCTCGGGGTGGTGTTCGGTGCGCTGGGCCGGGCCAGGGCGCGCCGCGGCGAGGCGACGAACGGCGGCCAGGCCCTGGCCGGGATCATCTGCGGAGCCGTGGGGATCGCCCTGGGCGCAGCCCTGCTGGTGATGTTCTTCGTCGACCGCGCCGACGACGGGGACGACGGCCCGGTCAGCGACGACGGCGGCTACTCCGCGACGCTGCTCCCGGACCACCTGGGCTGACCGCACCGCGCGGCGCGGCCGTGTCTCAGGCGGCCGCCGGTGCCGCCCGCAGCCGCGCCCGTGCCTCCATCAGCGCGAAGCCCAGCAGGTTCGACCCCCGCCATCGCTCGGGGTGCGCCGCCCGCTCGTCGTCCGCCGTGAGGCCTATGCCCCACACCCGGTCCATCGGGCTCGCCTCGACCAGCACCCTCTCGCCCGTGCCCAGCAGGAACGCCCTCAGGTCGGCGTGGGCGGTGAACTTGTGGACGCTGCCCTCGACCACGATCCTCCACCGCTCCCTCTCCCACGTGGCGTCGTCGAAGCCGCGCACCAGCCGCCCCGCCTTCTTGGCCAGCGCGGGGCTGCGCGCGTCGAGAGCGGCGCGCTCGGCCTCGGCGTCCTGGAACAGCCGCGCCTTGCCCGCCATCATCCAGTGCTCGGCCGTCGCGTAGTGCACGCCGTCGACCGTGAAAGGCGACGGCCACCACTGGCTGAGACAGCTCGCTCCCACCCGGCCGTCCGGGCGCGGCCGGTGCCCCCAGAAGTACAGATACCTGATTCTCGCCCCCGCACGGACCTGCCTGGTGAGGGCCTGCAGACCGGTGACCGTCCCCGTCGTCTCCTCCATGCACGCGAGTCTGGCAGGCGCCACTGACACTCCGTCCCCCCTTTTCCGCGGAGACTCGACACCTGGTCGACAGATTCCGTCGCGTAACCAAAAGGCAACAACGGAATCACTTGTTGAGGTCCCCTCGCTCTGTCAGGATCGGCACTCAATTCGAGCTGGAGCCACATCCCACCCCACGGGACGGGGTGGACGACGGAGGAGCGCGACATGCACAGTCCGGGCCATCGCTTCCAGGCACAGGACCGCTTCCCCGCGCGGGACCGCTTCGCGGCCGGCGTGCAGTACGTCGCGGGCCGGTTCGGCGAGGGCACCTCCGGGCGTACGCACGCGGTCGTCGACCCGTCGACCGGCGAGGAGATCCTCCGGTACGAACTCGCCGGCACCGACGACGTGGACCGCGCGGTGGCCGCCGCCCGCGCCGCCTTCCCCGGCTGGTCCGGTGGCACCCCGGGTGAGCGCTCCGACGCCCTGCACCGCTTCGCCTCCGTGCTCGCCGACCGCGCCGACGAACTGGCCCGTGCCGAGTCCCTGCAGTGCGGCAAGCCGCTCAAGCTCACCCGGGAGTTCGACGTCCCGGGGACGGTCGACAACGCCGCGTTCTTCGCGGGTGCCGCCCGGCATCTCCAGGGGCAGTCCGCGGGGGAGTACTCGGGCGACCACACCTCGTACGTACGCCGTGAGCCCATCGGAGTGGTCGGTTCGATCGCGCCCTGGAACTACCCCCTCCAGATGGCCGCGTGGAAGGTGCTGCCGGCCATCGCGGCGGGCAACACGATCGTCCTCAAACCCGCCGAGCTCACCCCGTTCACCTCCCTGCTGTTCGCGGAGGCCGCCACCGAGGCGGGCATCCCGGACGGTGTCGTCAACGTCGTCACGGGCGCGGGCAGGGACGCCGGTGAACACCTCGTCTCCCACCCGGACGTGGCGATGACGTCGTTCACCGGGTCCACCGCCGTCGGCCGGCGCGTCGCCGAACTCGCCACCGCCACCGTCAAACGGCTCCACCTGGAGCTGGGCGGCAAGGCCCCCTTCGTCGTGTTCGACGACGCGGACCTGGAGGCCGCCGTGCACGGCGCCGTCGCGGGGGCGCTCATCAACACCGGGCAGGACTGCACGGCGGCCACGCGCGCGTACGTGCAAAGGCCCCTCTACGAGGAGTTCGTCGAGCGGACCGCCGAGCTGATGGCGGGCGTCCGGCTCGGCGACCCCTTCGCCCCGGGCACCGACCTCGGTCCGCTGGTCTCGCACGCCCAGCGCGACCGGGTCGCCGCCTTCGTCGACCGGGCACGTGCCTACGCGCGCGTGGTCACCGGCGGCGAGGCACCCGGAGGGGACCTCGCCAAGGGGGCCTACTACCGGCCGACCCTCGTCGCCGGCGCCGCCCAGGACAGCGAGATCGTGCAGGCCGAGATCTTCGGGCCGGTCCTCGTCGTGCTGCCCTTCGACAGCGACGACGAGGGCATCCGGCTCGCCAACGACACCCCGTACGGGCTCGCCGCCTCCGCCTGGAGCCGCGACGTGTACCGCGCGAACCGCGCCACCCGCGAGATCAAGGCGGGCTGCGTGTGGGTCAACGACCACATCCCGATCATCAGCGAGATGCCGCACGGCGGGTACAAGGCGTCCGGCTTCGGCAAGGACATGTCCGCGTACTCGTTCGAGGAGTACACCCAGATCAAGCACGTCATGTTCGACAACACCGCGGTTGCCAGGAAGGACTGGCACCGCACGATCTTCGGGGACCGATAGCCAGCTCAGGCCGCGCACAGGCCGCGACCCTCCCGAAAGGCACACCACGAGCATGGAGCAGTACGAGCCCGCCCGCCCGCCATCGGCAGCCGCCCTGCGCGGCCCCACCCGAGCCAGGGCCGCCCTCACCCGCCGCTCACTGCTGCGCGCCTCCGCCGGCGGCGCGCTCACCGCCGGCGGGATCGGGGCGCTCAGCGCCTGCGGCATCCCCGCGGCGGGCAGCACCAAGGGCGGCGTCTCGGCGGAGGACCACTCGGCGAAGGAGAAGACGGTCGACTTCTCCAACTGGACCGAGTACATGGACGTCGACGACAGCGAGAAGCGTCATCCCACCCTCGACGCCTTCTACAAACGCACCGGGATCAAGGTCAAGTACACCGAGGACATCAACGACAACGTCGAGTTCTTCGGGAAGATCAAGCCGCAGCTCGCGGCGGGCCAGGACACCGGACGCGACCTCATCGTCGTCACCGACTGGCTGGCCGCGCGCCTGATCCGCTTCGGCTGGGTGCAGAAGCTGGACCCGTCCAACCTGCCGCACGCCTACGCCAACCTGTCCGACCAGTTCCGCAGCCCCGACTGGGACCCCGGACGCGCCTACTCGTACCCCTGGCAGGGCATCTCGACCGTCATCGCCTACAACAAGAAGGCGCTCGACGGCGAGAAGGTCACCTCCGTCTCCGACCTGCTCGACAACCCGAAGCTCAAGGGACGGGTCGGCTTCCTGTCGGAGATGCGCGACAGCATGGGCATGACCCTGCTCGACATGGGCAAGGACCCGGCCGCCTTCACCGGCGACGACTACGACGCGGCGATCGCCCGCCTGCAGAAGGCCGTCGACAAGGGCCAGATACGCCGCTTCACCGGCAACGACTACACGTCCGACCTCACCAAGGGCGACCTCGCGGCCTGCCTCGCCTGGGCCGGTGACGTCGTCCAGCTCAAGGCGGACAGCCCGGACGTCGACTTCCTCATCCCGGACAGCGGCTATCTGACGTCCACGGACGTCCTGCTGGTCCCCAACAAGGCGCGCCACAAGACCAACGCCGAACGGCTGATCGACTACTACTACGAGCCGAGGACGGCCGCGCAACTCGCCGCCTACATCAACTACGTGTGCCCCGTGGACGGGGTGAAGGACGAGCTCGCGAAGATCGACGAGGACGCGGCGAACAACCCGCTGATCATTCCCGACAAGGCCATGGCCGCCAAGTCGCACGCCTTCCGCTCACTGACGCAGAAGGAAGAGACGGCCTACGAAGAGAAGTTCGCGAAGCTCACAGGGGCGTGACCACGATGACCACAGACAGCGGCGGCGACGTCCGCCTCCACGGGATCAGCAAGACCTACGGCTCCTTCACGGCCGTCCACCCGCTCGACCTGACCGTGCCGCAGGGCTCCTTCTTCGCCCTGCTCGGCGCGTCCGGCTGCGGCAAGACCACCACCCTCAGGATGATCGCCGGGCTGGAGGAACCCAGCTCCGGCACCGTCCACCTCGGCGAGCAGGACGTCACGCACCTGCCCCCGTACAAGCGGCCGGTGAACACCGTCTTCCAGTCCTACGCCCTCTTCCCGCACCTCGACATCTTCGAGAACGTGGCCTTCGGCCTGCGCCGGCGCGGCATCAAGTCCGTGAAGAAGCAGGTCGGGGAGATGCTGGACCTGGTGCAGCTCGGCGAACAGGCCCGCAAGAAGCCGCACCAGCTCTCCGGCGGCCAGCAGCAGCGCGTCGCCGTCGCCCGCGCCCTGATCAACCACCCCAGGGTGCTGCTCCTCGACGAACCCCTGGGCGCCCTCGACCTCAAGCTGCGCCGCCAGATGCAGCTGGAGCTCAAGCGGATCCAGACCGAGGTGGGCATCACCTTCGTCCATGTCACGCACGACCAGGAGGAGGCCATGACCATGGCCGACACCGTCGCCGTGATGAACGCGGGCCGCGTCGAACAGCTCGGCTCGCCCGCCGACCTCTACGAGAACCCGGGCACCACGTTCGTCGCCAACTTCCTCGGCACCTCCAACCTCATCGAGGCCGAGGTCGACTCCACCAGCGGCGACGAGATCGTCCTCAGGGCCGGCGGCGGCAGGCTCCGGCTGCCCAGGGCGCGCTGCTCGGCGCCCACGGCGACCGGCGGAAAGGTGCTGGCCGGCATCCGCCCCGAGAAGATCTCCCTCGCCCACGCCGACGACGCGGCCCGGATCCCGGAGGGCCGCAACCGGATCACCGGGACCATCGCCGACACCAGCTTCATCGGCGTCTCCACGCAGTACGTCGTCGACTGCCCGGCCTGCCCCGGGTTCGAGGTCTACGTCCAGAACATCGACCGCGACACCCGGCTCGTCCCCGGCGCCGAGGTCGTCCTGCACTGGAACCCGGAGCACACCTTCGGCCTGGACGCCGCGCAGGACATCGACGCGGGCGCGGTGACGGCCGACGCGGAAGAAGGGGCGGCCGCCTGATGGCCACCGTCACCGAGGGGCCACCTCTCGCCCCCGTCGCCGAGGACCCCGACGCGGCGCGGTCCCGTCCGCGCAGGCGCGGCCGCCTCGTGCCGTACTGGCTGCTGCTGCCCGGCATCCTCTGGCTGCTGGTCTTCTTCGCCCTGCCGATGGTCTACCAGGCCTCGACGTCGGTGCAGACGGGCTCCCTGGAGGACGGGTACCGGGTCACCTGGCACTTCGCGACCTACTGGGACGCGCTGGCGGACTACTGGCCGCAGTTCCTGCGCTCGGTGCTCTACGCGGGCTCCGCGACGGTCCTGTGCCTCGTCCTCGGCTACCCGCTCGCCTACCTCATCGCCTTCCGCGCGGGCCGCTGGCGCAACCTCGTGCTCATCCTCGTCATCGCGCCGTTCTTCACCAGCTTCCTGATCCGGACGCTGGCGTGGAAGACGATCCTCGCGGACGGCGGGCCGGTCGTCGGCGCCCTCGACACCCTGCACGTCCTGGACGTCACGGGCTGGCTCGGCATGACCGCCGGCGACCGGGTGCTGGCCACCCCTCTCGCGGTGGTCTGCGGACTCACGTACAACTTCCTGCCGTTCATGATCCTGCCGCTGTACACCTCCCTCGAGCGCATCGACGGACGGCTGCACGAGGCGGCGGGCGACCTGTACGCGAGCCCCTCCACCGTCTTCCGCAAGGTGACGTTCCCGCTGTCGATGCCCGGCGTCGTGTCCGGCACACTGCTCACCTTCATCCCCGCGAGCGGCGACTACGTCAACGCCGACCTGCTCGGTTCGACGGACACCCGCATGGTCGGCAACGTCATCCAGACGCAGTTCCTGCGCATCCTCGACTACCCGACGGCGGCCGCTCTGTCGTTCATCCTGATGACCGCGATCCTCATCATGGTCACGCTCTACATCCGCAAGTCCGGGACGGAGGATCTCCTCTGATGGCCTTCGTGAAATGGCTCAGGCGCCATCTCGTCGTGATCGCGGGACTGCTGACACTCGGCTATCTGCTGCTCCCGAACGTCGTCGTCACGGTGTTCTCGTTCAACAACCCCAAGGGCCGCTTCAACTACGAGTGGCAGGAGTTCTCCACCGACGCCTGGACCGACCCGTGCGGCGTCGCCGACATGTGCGGCTCGCTCTCCCTCAGCCTGCGGATCGCCTTCTGGGCGACCCTCGGGGCCACCGCCCTCGGCACGATGATCGCGTTCGCACTGGTCCGCTACCGCTTCCGGGCCCGCGGGGCGGTCAACTCGCTGATCTTCCTGCCGATGGCGATGCCCGAGGTCGTGATGGCCGCCTCGCTGCTGACGCTCTTCCTCAACATGGGCGCCCAGCTCGGCTTCTGGACGATCCTGATCGCCCACATCATGTTCTGCCTCAGCTTCGTCGTCACCGCCGTCAAGGCCCGCGTCATGTCGATGGACCCGCGCCTCGAACAGGCCGCGCAGGACCTCTACGCCGGTCCCGTGCAGACCTTCCTGCGGGTCACCCTGCCCATCGCGGCCCCCGGCATCGCCGCCGGAGCGCTGCTGGCCTTCGCGCTCTCCTTCGACGACTTCATCATCACCAACTTCAACGCCGGCTCGACGGTCACCTTCCCCATGTTCGTCTGGGGGTCGGCGCAGCGCGGAACGCCCGTGCAGATCAACGTCATCGGGACGGCCATGTTCCTCGTCGCCGTGCTGCTCGTCCTGTCCGGAATGCTCGCCGGCAGCCGGCGCAGGAACCGGGCCGCGTCGTGAGCCGCTGGACGAAGGCGCTGGCCGACGCCCAGCCGGTGTCCTACTGGCTCGACGACCCCGCCCGGCCCCGCCCGGAGCCGGCCCTGACCGGCGCCGAGACCTGCGACCTGCTCGTCGTCGGCGGCGGCTACAGCGGGCTGTGGACCGCGCTCCTCGCCAAGGAGCGCGACCCGCGCCGCGAGGTGGTCCTCGTCGAGGGCCGCGAGGTGGGCTGGGCCGCGTCCGGCCGCAACGGCGGCTTCTGCGCCGCCTCCCTCACCCACGGCCTCGCCAACGGCCTCTCCCGCTGGCCCGGCGAGATCCACCGGCTCGAGGAGCTCGGCGCCCGCAACCTCGACGCGATCGAGGACGCCGTCGTCCGCCACGGTCTCGACTGCGACTTCGAGCGCACCGGCGAGATCGACGTGGCGACGGCGCCGCACCAGGTCGCCGAACTGCGGTCCTGGTACGAACAGACGCGGAGCGCGGGCCTCGCCGACGGCACCGAGCTCCTCGACGCCGACGCCGTGCGGGAGCAGGTCGACTCCCCGACGTTCCTCGCCGGGCTGCACGACCGCCGGGGTGTCGCCCTGCTCCATCCCGCCAAGCTCGCCTGGGGCCTCAAACGCGCCTGCCTCGGCCTCGGCGTCCGGGTGTACGAGCACACGCCCGCGCTCGCCCTGAAGGCGCGCGGCGCCGCCATGGCCGTACGCACCCCGTACGGCCGGATCGACGCCCGCCAGGTCGCCCTGGGCACCAACGTCTTCCCGAACCTGGTCAGGCGTGTGCGCCCGTACACCGTCCCCGTCTACGACTACGCGCTGATGACGGAACCGCTCGACGCCGGCCGGCTGGCCTCGATCGGCTGGAAGAACCGCCAGGGGCTCGGGGACAGCGCCAACCAGTTCCACTACTTCCGGCTCTCCGCCGACAACCGGATCCTGTGGGGAGGCTACGACGCGGTCTACCCGTACGGCGGCCGGGTGCGAGCCGAGCACGACGACCGCCCGGAGACGTACGCCCGGCTCGCCGGCCACTTCTTCGCGTGCTTCCCGCAACTGGAGGGCGTCCGCTTCACGCACGCCTGGGGCGGCGCGATCGACACCTGCTCGCGCTTCTCGGCGTTCTTCGGCATGGCCCACGGCGGCAGGGTCGCGTACGCGGCCGGGTACACCGGGCTCGGCGTGGGCGCGACGCGGTTCGGCGCGGACGTGATGCTCGACCTGCTGTCCGGCGAACGCACCGAGCGCACGGAACTGGAGATGGTCCGCACGAAACCGCTGCCCTTCCCGCCCGAGCCGTTCGCGTGGACGGGCATCGCCCTCACCAAGTGGTCCCTGGCCAGAGCCGACGCCCACGAGGGCCGGCGCAACATGTGGCTGCGGACGATGGACCGGCTGGGCCTCGGCTTCGACAGCTAGGGCCTCTCGTCTGGATCATGCCGGGCTCGCGGGGTCCGGCCTGATCCAACCGAAAGGCCCTAGCGGCGCGGGGGCGCACCGGACGGACCCCGCATGCCGTCAGAGGTATTGACAACTTGATTGGTCTGGACCAAATTGAGCGCGCTCCGCCCTCCCCGTTTCCCCCATGTCCGGAGGCAGTTGTGGACCGCACCAGACCCGCTCTTCGACGCAGACTGCTCGCGGTGTGCACGGCCGCCGCGCTGGCCGTGCCCGGCCTCACCGTGCTCTCCTCGGCCGCCCGGGCAGCCGACGCCGACCTCGCGCGCAACGGCGGCTTCGAGTCCGGCCTCGACGGCTGGACCTGCACGTCCGGCAGCGGCGCCATTGTCGACAGTCCCGTCCACGGCGGCAGTTCGGCGCTGAAGGCCACCCCGGCCGGCAACGACAACGCCCAGTGCGCGCAGACCGTCACCGTGAAGCCGGACTCGCAGTACACCATCGGCGGCTACGTCCGGGGCAGTTACGTCTACCTCGGCGCGAGCGGCACCGGCACGAGCGACGTCTACGCCTGGACCCAGTCCGCGACCGACTGGCAGCACCTGACGACGACCTTCCGCACCGGCCCCTCCACCACGAAGGTCACCCTCTACACACACGGCTGGTACGGCACCGGCGCCTACCACGCCGACGACATCACCCTCGTGGGGCCCGGCGGGGACACGAGTCAGCCGCCCGCCCCACCCACCGGCCTGCGGACCGGCACCGTCACCGCCACCGCCGTCGCCCTGTCCTGGACCGCCGTCCCCGGCGCCACCGGCTACGCCGTCTACCGTGACGGCGCCAAGGTCCGCACGGTCACCGGCACGTCGGCCACCGTCGACGGACTGACGCCCTCGACCGCGTACGCCTTCCAGGTCGCCGCGGTCAACGACGCCGGCGAGTCCGCCAGGTCGGCGTCCGTCAGCGCCACCACGTCACCCGGCCCGGGCGGCGGGGACGGCGGCGGGGGCTCCTCGGACCTCCCCGCCCACGCCCTGGTCGGCTACCTCCACGCCAGCTTCGCCAACGGCGCCGGCTACACCCGGATGGCCGACGTCCCGGACAGCTGGGACGTCATCGACCTGGCCTTCGGCGAGCCCACCTCCGTCACCTCCGGCGACATCCGCTTCGACCGCTGCCCCGTCTCCGAGTGTCCGGGTGTGGAGAGCGACGCCGAGTTCAAGGCCGCCATCAAGGCCAAGCAGTCGGCCGGCAAGAAGGTGCTGATCTCCATCGGCGGCCAGAACGGACAGGTGCGGCTGACGACCACGGCGGCCCGCGACACCTTCGTCTCCTCCGTCTCGAAGATCATCGACGAGTACGGTCTCGACGGACTCGACATCGACTTCGAGGGGCACTCCCTCTCGCTCGACGCCGACGACACGGACTTCAGGAACCCGAAGACCCCGGTGATCGTCAACCTCATCTCGGCGGTGAAGACCCTCAAGGCCAGGTACGGCCAGAAGTTCGTCCTGACCATGGCCCCCGAGACCTTCTTCGTCCAGCTCGGCCACCAGTACTACGGCACCGGAAAGTGGGGCGGCCAGGACCCGCGCGCCGGCGCGTACCTGCCGGTCATCCACGCCCTGCGGGACGACCTGACGCTGCTGCACGTCCAGGACTACAACTCCGGCTCGATCATGGGCCTGGACAACCAGTACCACTCGATGGGCGGCGCGGACTTCCACATCGCCATGACCGACATGCTGCTCACCGGCTTCCCGGTCGCGGGCGACGCGAACAACGTCTTCCCGCCGCTGCGCCCCGACCAGATCGCCATCGGCATGCCGGCCACGACGAACGCGGGCAACGGGTACGTGTCACCGGCGGAGGTCGACAAGACCCTCGACTGCCTGACGAAGAAGACGAACTGCGGGTCGTACACCCCCCACGGCACCTGGCCCGCGCTGCGCGGACTGATGACGTGGTCGGTCAACTGGGACCGCTTCGGCGGCTGGGAGTTCTCGAAGAACTTCGACAGCTACTTCGGCTGAGAGCCGGGGGGAGGGGCGGGCCGGCCGGGTCAGCCGCGCGGTGACGCCGCCGTGGGTGCCCGGTCGGCGCCGGTCCCCCGCCGTCCCCGTCGCCGTTCCCCGTGGTCCCGGTACGGCTCAGGAACACCGTGAGTCCCAGCAGCAGCATCCCGCACAGGCACCAGGCGGCCACCACGTCCAGCGGCCAGTGGTAGCCCCGCCGGGCCAGCCCGAAGCCCACTCCGAGGTTGACGACGAGGCCGAGGCAGACCAGCCCCGCGCGGGCACGGGCCGAGCGCAGCCAGGGCAGCAGCAGGAGGACCGCCGTGCCGTACGCGACGGTGGCGGTGGCCGTGTGGCCGGAGGGGTAGAAGCCCGTGCCCGGGCCCGTCACCGGTGGGCCCGGACGGGCGACCAGTTCCTTGAGGGGCACGATCAGGGCCGGTACGAGGGCCATCAGGACGGCGCCGGCCAGCGGCGGCACCCACCAGCGCGGCACACCGGACCGGCGGGCACGCAGGGCGGCGTACGCGAGGGCGAGGGCCAGCACCGGGACGGCGACCGTGACGTTGCCGAGGTCGGCGAGCAGCTCCGGGAACCGGTCCGGACGCACGAGGCGGCCGCTGAGGCGCGCGTCCGCCCGGGCGAGCGGGCCGTCGACGGCCACCTGCCAGGTGATCAGCGCGAAGAGGAGGGCCAGGAGGCCGAGGAGGAGGCTCGGCCGCCCCGGAACAGGGGGGGTGGTTCCGGGGCGGCCGACCGGATCGGTGTGCCGCACGCCCCGGGGGGTCTGGGGCGAGCGGCCATCCGATCGGTGAGGAGATCCGGAGTCGGAGGCTCCGGGTGTGTGCGCGAGGGCACGACCAGGTCGAAGCCGGGGAGGCCCCGTCCCGGGTTCGCCCACAGTCCCCTGTGGGCGGGGTGTTTCTCTCATCTGGGTAGAACCTACGACAGGGCGTGCGTCCGGGTCAGCAGGAATCGCCTCCCGCCATCCACCTCGCACACCTTCTTCACACGCCCCGACGCCCGGCCGTGCCCGTGGCCGTTCGCGACGGGCACGGGCACGGGCACGGTGTGTCAGATCCCGGCGAACGCCTGCTCGATGATGTCGAGGCCCTCGTTCAGCAGGTCCTCGCCGATGACCAGCGGCGGCAGGAAGCGCAGCACGTTGCCGTAGGTGCCACAGGTCAGGACCAGCAGACCCTCCTGGTGGCAGGCCTTGGCGAGCGCCGCGGTGGCCTCGGCGTCCGGCTCCTTGGTGTCGCGGTCCTTGACCAGCTCGATCGCGATCATGGCGCCGCGGCCGCGGATGTCGCCGATGGCGTCGAACTTCTCGGCCATCGCCGTCAGCCGCGCCTTCATCGTCGCCTCGATCGCCTTCGCCCTGGCGTTGAGGTCGAGCTCCTTCATCGTCTCGATCGCGCCGAGCGCGCCCGCGCAGGCCACCGGGTTGCCGCCGTAGGTGCCGCCCAGACCGCCGGAGTGCGCCGCGTCCATGATCTCCGCGCGCCCGGTGACGGCGGCGAGCGGCAGACCGCCCGCGATGCCCTTGGCCGTGGTGATCAGGTCCGGGACGATGCCCTCGTCCTCGCACGCGAACCACTGGCCGGTGCGGCAGAAGCCCGACTGGATCTCGTCGGCGACGAACACGATGCCCTTGTCCTTGGCGAACGCGCTGATCGCGGGCAGGAAGCCCTTGGCCGGCTCGATGAAGCCGCCCTCGCCGAGCACCGGCTCGATGATGATCGCGGCCACGTTCTCCGCGCCGACCTGCTTGGTGATCTGGTCGATCGCCTGCGCGGCGGCCTCCGGACCCGCGTTCTCGGCACCGGTCGGCCAGCGGTAGCCGTACGCCACCGGCACCCGGTAGACCTCGGGGGCGAACGGGCCGAAGCCGTGCTTGTACGGCATGTTCTTCGCCGTCAGCGCCATCGTGAGGTTGGTGCGTCCGTGGTAGCCGTGGTCGAAGACCACGACGGCCTGCCGCTTGGTGTACGCGCGGGCGATCTTGACGGCGTTCTCCACGGCCTCGGCGCCCGAGTTGAACAGGGCCGACTTCTTCGCGTGGTCGCCCGGGGTCAGCTCCGCCAGCGCCTCGGCGACGGCCACGTACCCCTCGTACGGCGTGACCATGAAGCAGGTGTGCGTGAAGTCCTGGAGCTGGGCGGAGGCCCGGCGCACCACGGCCTCGGCGGACGCGCCGACGGACGTCACGGCGATGCCGGACCCGAAGTCGATCAGGCGGTTCCCGTCGACGTCCTCGATGATCCCGCCGCCCGCGCGCGTGGTGAAGACCGGCAGCACGGAGCCCACACCGGCGGCGACCGCGGCGGTGCGCCGGGCCTGCAGCTCCTGGGACTTCGGGCCGGGGATGGCGGTGACGACGCGGCGCTCCTGCGGAAGTGCGGTCATGAGGGGCTCCCTGATGATCTTGCGGCGGGGGGTCGGGGCGTTTTTCGGACGCTTGCCTTCTTTCTTCGCAGGCTAGGGCCGGGCCGGGGGGCTGGGCATGCTCCATGTGGGCAGTGTCGAAGGAGCCGGTTGTCCGCCGTGGACATAGAACGGTGGCGGCCGAAGATCTCCGCACCGGCGCGGGTCCGGGCGCGTACACGGTGGACTCCACCCGCCGGGGCACTAGATTGGCTCGCTGACGGTGGACGGAGCGGCTGGTCAGGGGGCAGGGGCGATGGACAGCGACGGCACGCAGGACGCACGGGGTACGCATCCCCATCCCGTGCCGCGCCCGGCGGGCCCGCCTCGGATGCCCGCCGGACCCCCGGCGGGCTCGTGGGAGACGCACACGGCGGCCCCGCCGCCGAACACTTCGCAGCCGCCCGCGACGCCGCCCAGGCCCGCGCGGGCCCCGGGGATGCCGCCGCTGCCGGACGGGTCGGCGTTCCTCACCTGGGTGCGGACTCCGCGCCCCGACGCGGCACCCGGCGTCTGGCGGTTCGGGCACCGGCCCCGCCCCGCCGAGGAACCGGAGGTCATCCCCGCCCGCCAGCTCGTCAGCGGGGCGCTGATCGCGTTCCTCGTCGGCTGGCTGATCTGGTCGCTGCTGTGGAACGGCTACCTCGGCGGCTGGTGGCTGCTGCCCCTCTACGCGATGATCCCGGACTCCTGGGCGCAGCCCCACAGCTTCGGCGCGGTGATCGTCGTCTACGCCTACTACACGGCCATCGCGCTCGCCATCATGATCGGAGTGGGACGGCTCGGCCGCTGGAACGAGATCTGGCGGAGGTACGGACTGCCCGCCTGGCGCCGCGCCGCGCCCGCCGACGAGCGCCCACCCGCCCCCGAGGACGACCCCGCCCTGTGGAACCCGCTGCGCGCCGCCGGTGCCGCCGAGGCCGCGGACCGGCTCTCCACCGAGGCGCACCAGGGCCTCATGCGCGACGTCGACCACGCCCGCATCCTCCGCGCCTGGCAGGGCGTGCGCAGCGGCCGGCACAGCCTCGCCACCTTCACCGGCGCGGTTCTCGAGGACGGCTCCGCCGCCTGCCCGCACCCCTCCGGACACCGCGACCTGCCCGGCCGGCTCGCCCGGCACGACCTGGTCACCGGACAGGTACGGCTCGGCACCACCGCCGACGACGCCCGCAACCCGTACGCCTACCGCGGCACCGGCCTCGCCCTCGGCCCCGACCTGCTCGGCACCTCACTGCTCGCCGTCGGCCCCGCCGGGTCCGGCAAGACCGGCGCCGTCGTCCGGCCGCTGGCCGAGTCCCTGTGCCTGCACGCGCTCGCCGGGCGCGCCGCCGTCGTCGTGGTGGGCGCCGCCGGCGCCGGGGTCGGCTCGGCCGACGCCTACGACGTCGTCGTACGGATCGGCAACCCCGAGTCCGTGTACGACCTCGACCTGTACGGCGGCACCACGGACCCCGACGAGGCGGCGGCCGTGCTCGCCGAGGCCCTCGTCGGCGACCTCGCCGACCCGCACCCCGGCGGCGACAGCCGCCGCTCGACCACTGTGCTCGCCCAGCTGCTCGGCCCGTACCACGCCGTCCACGGCCGCTTCCCCTCCGTGCCCGAGCTGCGGCAGCTCCTCGACGGCGCCCCCGGACCGCTCGGGGCGCTGCGCCAGGGGCTCCAGGACACCGGACAGGAGTCGCTGCTGCGCGAACTGGACGCGCGGGAGCGGCAGCTGGCCCACCCCGCGGACCTCGGCGGAGTGCTCGCCGACCGGGTCGCGCTGCTCGACCGGCCCGCCTTCGCCGGGTTCTTCGACACCTCGGGGCAGTCCCGGCCCTTCTCGCTGCGGGCCCTCGACCACCCCGTACGGGTCCGGATCGACCTGCCCGAGCGCGGCCACGCCGACGCCTCACGGATCCTCGCCCGGCTGGTGCTCGCCCAGTTCACCGCGAACGTCGCCGTCCGCGAGGACCGCTCGCTGTTCGCCGCCCTCGTCCTCGACGACGCGACCGGTGTCGTCACCCCCGAGGCCGTGCGCGGCATCCAGCGGCTGCGGTCCGCCAACGCGGGGACCGTCCTCACCCTGCGCACCCTCGACGACGTCCCCCGGGCGCTGCGCAGTCCGCTGCTCGGCGCCATCGGCTGCCGGATGGCGCTGTCCGGGCTCACGCCCTGGGACGGGCAGGACTTCGCGGAGGTCTGGGGCAAGGAGTGGACCGAGGCACGGGACGTCACCGACCGGCAGATCATCGCGGAGACCCCGGCGGGCAAGGCCGTGCACATGCTGCGCCGGGTGATCACCGGCAACGCGCCCACCGCGCGCGCCGTGACCGTGCGGCAGGTCGAGCGGGAGCGGTGGTCGGCGTCCGAGCTGGCGCACGCCGTGCCGCCGGGGCACGCGGTCCTCTCCCTCACCAGCGTGAGCGGCGAGCACGCGCCTCCGCTGCTGGTGGACCTCCGCGGCTGAGGCGCTCCCCGGCGGCGGGGCGATCCGGGCTTCGCGGCGCGCGGCGACCGTACAGTGAGGCAGAATCGACAGGGGCCGTTCATACGCGACGGCCAAAAGATCTACCCCCTCGGCGCCGGAGGATCACACCGCCTGCGACCGCCGGAACGATCACCGAACGCCGACCGCTCCGTGACCGCCGAAGTCCGCCCGAAGGCCTGAAGGTCCCATGCCTCCCACGCTCGCCTCGCTCGTCCACCACTCCACGCTCAAGCTGGCCGTGCGCGCGGGCGAGGAGCACCTGGACGCGGCCGTCCGCTGGGTGCACGCCAGCGAACTCGCCGACCCCGTGCCCTACATGGAGGGCGGGGAGCTGCTGCTCATCACCGCCCTGAAGCTGGACGCGGGGGACCCCAAGGCGATGCGCCGCTATGTGAAGCGGCTGGTCGGAGCGGGCGTCGTCGGCCTCGGTTTCGCCGTCGGCGTGCACTACGAGGAGATCCCGAAGGCCCTCCTCGACGCCGCCGCCGGGGCGGGGCTCCCGCTCCTCGAAGTACCCAGGCGCACCCCCTTCCTCGCCATCAGCAAGGCGGTCTCCGCCGCCCTCGCCGCCGACCAGTACCGGGCCGTGACCGCGGGATTCGCCGCGCAGCGCGAACTGACCAAGCAGGCCCTCAACTCCGGTCCCGAAGGACTGCTCGCCGCGCTCGCCGGGCAGGTCGACGGCTGGGCCGCTCTCTACGACGCGTCCGGAGCCGTCGTCGCCACCGCGCCCGACTGGGCGGGCCGCAGGGCCGCCCGGCTCACCGCCGACGTCGAGCGGCTGCGCGAGCGGCCCGCTCCGGCGAGCTCCGTCGTCGGCGGGCCCGAGGGCGAGGACCGGGTCGAGCTGCACTCCCTCGGGACCGGGCGCAGGGCCCGCGCCGCGCTCGCGGTGGGGACGGCCGCCGCACCGGGGACCGCCGAGCGGTACGCCGTGCACTCGGCGATCGCCCTGCTCACCCTCACCACCGAGCGCTCCCGGTCCCTGCACGCGGCCGAGCAGCGGATCGGCGGGGCCGTCCTGCGGATGCTGCTCGCGGGCGAACCCGACCACGCCAGGGCCGTCGCCGGGCATCTGTACGGCGCGCTGCTCGACGCCCCGTACCGGATGATCGTCGCCGAGTCGGCGTCCGCCTCGGCGGGCCGGGCCCATGCCGACGGCCACGCGCGCGTGGCCGCCGCCGCCAAGCCCCCGGCGGCCGCCCCCGCGCCCGCAGAGGCGGCGGGGGACCCGCTCGACGTCCTCGCCGAGGTCGTCGAGTCGGCCGCGGCCCGCTCCGGGGAGTCCGTGCTCGTCGTGCCCGACGGGGAACGGCTCGTGGTGCTCGCCGTGGACGGCGGAGCGGCGGTCGCCGCCTGCGGGGAGCACGCGGCGGCTCTGGAGGCGGCGCGGGGCGCGGCCCGGGGCGCCGCGGCCGGTGAGGAGGACGAGCTGGTCGTCGGCCTCTCGGCGCCCGCGGGACCCATCGCCGCTGCCGCCGCCTACAAGCAGGCGGAGCAGGCGCTGTCGGTGGCGCGGCGGCGCGGCCGCACCCTCGTCGAGCACGAGGAGCTGGCGGCGGGCTCGGTGCTGCCCCTGCTCGCGGACGACGCGGTGCGTGCCTTCGCGGACGGCCTGCTGCGGGCGCTGCGCGAGCACGACGCCACGGGGCGCGGCGACCTCGTCGCCTCGCTGCGGGCCTGGCTCTCCCGGCACGGCCAGTGGGACGCGGCCGCCGCCGACCTGGGCGTCCACCGCCACACGCTGCGGTACCGGATGCGCAGGGTCGAGGAGATCCTGGGCCGCTCCCTGGACGACCCCGACGTCCGGATGGAACTCTGGCTGGCCCTGAAGGCGACGGCGACCAGCCCTTCCGGCGTGTGAGCGCCTGGTCCAGCCCCTCCGGCGCTCAAGGAGCCGGGTCCGGAGCGGATCCCCGCGTTCGGGACCGGAAGGGGAGGCCCCGCACCCCCGCCCACCCGGCCAAACCGGCGTACCCGTCCCCCCGACTGCGACACCCCGGACAAACGACCGTCCGCCGTCCCGGCCCTACCGTGGTCGGGAAGAACCGACCAGAACCTCAACCTCGGAAGGGCCGGGACTCGCTATGACTTCCACCCACGCCTTCTGGCTCGCCGGCCGCCAGGCCACCGGTGAGACCACGCTCGACGTCACCTCCCCGTGGGACGGGCGGCTCGTCGGCAGGGCGAGCGTGCCGACCGAGGAGCAGGTCGAGGAGGCCGTCGCCGCCGCGTACGCCGTCCGCGACGAGTTCGCCGCGACGCCCGCCCACGTACGGGCAGCCGCCCTCGACCACGTCAGCAAGCGGCTGGCGGAGCGCACCGAGGAGCTCGCGCGGCTGATCTCCGCCGAGAACGGCAAGCCCCTCAAGTGGGCCCGCGGCGAGGTCGGCCGCGCGGTGTCCGTGTTCCGGTTCGCGGCCGAGGAGGCCCGGCGGTTCAACGGCGGCGAGGCCCAGCGTCTCGACACCGACGCCGGCGGCCAGGGGCGGCTCGCCTTCACCCGCCGTTTCCCGAAGGGCGTCGTCCTCGGGATCGCGCCGTTCAACTTCCCGCTGAACCTCTGTGCCCACAAGATCGCCCCGGCGATCGCGGCCGGTGTGCCGATCATCCTGAAGCCCGCCCCCGCCACCCCGCTGTCGGGTGTGGTCATCGGCGAGATGCTCGCGGAGACCGAACTGCCGGCCGGGTCGTGGAGCATCCTGCCCGTGGCGAACGACCGGATGCCCGCCCTCGTCCAGGACGAGCGGCTGCCCGTGATCTCCTTCACCGGTTCCGAGCAGGTCGGTTACGCGATCATGGACTCGGTGCCGCGCAAGCACTGCACGCTGGAGCTGGGCGGGAACGGCGCGGCCGTGGTCCTCGCCGACTTCGCGAGCGACGAGGACCTGGACCGGGCGGCCGGCCGCATCGCCACGTTCTCCAACTACCAGGGCGGCCAGTCCTGCATCTCCGTCCAGCGCGTGATCGCGGACGCCTCCGTGTACGAGCGGCTGCTGCCGCGCATCGTCGCCGCCGTCGAGGCGCAGGTCACCGGCGACCCGTCCGACGACGCCACCGATGTCGGCCCGCTGGTCAGCGAGGACGCCGCCAAGCGCGTGGAGTCGTGGGTCGAGGAGGCGGTCGCCGCGGGCGCCACGCTGCTCACGGGCGGCAAGCGGGACGGCGCCTCGTACGCGCCGACCGTGCTCGCCGACGTCCCGGCGGACGTGACGCTCTCCTGCGAGGAGGTCTTCGGGCCGGTCCTGACCGTGCAGAAGGTGGACGGCGAGGCGGAGGCGTTCGCCGCCGTCAACGACTCCAAGTACGGCCTGCAGGCCGGTGTGTTCACGCACGACCTCCAGGCGGCCTTCCGTGCCCACCGGGCGCTGGAGGTCGGCGGTGTCGTCGTCGGCGACGTCCCGTCCTACCGCGCCGACCAGATGCCGTACGGCGGCGTCAAGCAGTCCGGCGTCGGCCGTGAGGGCGTCCGGTTCGCGATGGACGACTACACGTACGAGCGGGTCATGGTCCTGACGGGTCTCGCGCTCTGACCGTCCCGCCCGTGCGGAGGGGCCCGGAGCCATCGGCTCCGGGCCCCTTCGCGTCGGCAGCCCCGGACCCTCAGCCGGAGAAGCCGACGTGCGCGAGCCGCAGCGGGCCGCGCAGTCCCAGGCGCAGGTCCCGCACCCCCGCGACGCCGGCCGTCCGCGCGGTGACGGTGGCGTAGTCGTACGGTCCCGGCGTCGCGCTCAGCCGCAGCACCGCCAGGATCGCGCCCCGGCCCCGGCGGCCCGGCATCCCGCGCCCCCGGACGAACACGGGCCCGACAGACCCGTAAGGGGACGGGGATCGGCCGAACGCTGCGCGAAGACTGGTAGCAGCGCCCGGAATCGGGTACCAACGATCGAGTAGCACCGGTCGGTAACGTACCGGGACCAAGATCCCTATTCGCGGCGAGGTGAGCCTCTTGTCCGCAACACCCCACCAGCCCACTGTCACCGAACGTGAGGCCCGTCAGGTAGCGGAGGCCGCGCGCGAGCAGGACTGGCGCAAGCCCAGTTTCGCCAAGGAGCTGTTCCTCGGCCGCTTCCGGCTGGACCTCATCCACCCCCACCCCATGCCCCCCGCCGAACACGTCCAGCGCGGCGAGGAGTTCCTCGCCAAGCTCCGCGACTTCGCCGAGACGCGGATCGACTCCGCCCGGATCGAGCGCGAGGCCCGCATCCCCGACGAGGTGATCGACGGCCTCAAGGAACTCGGCGCGCTCGGCATGAAGATCGACACCAAGTACGGCGGCCTGGGGCTGACCCAGGTGTACTACAACAAGGCGCTCGCCCTGGCCGGCTCCGCGAACCCGGCGGTCGGCGCCCTGCTCTCCGCGCACCAGTCGATCGGCGTACCGCAGCCGCTGAAGATCTTCGGCACCCAGGAGCAGAAGGACGCCTTCCTGCCGCGCTGCGCCCGCACCGACATCTCCGCGTTCCTGCTGACCGAGCCCGACGTCGGCTCCGACCCGGCCCGCCTGGCCACCACGGCCGTGCCCGACGGCGACTCCTACGTCCTGGACGGGGTGAAGCTCTGGACGACCAACGGAGTCGTCGCCGACCTCCTCGTCGTCATGGCCCGGGTGCCGAAGTCCGAGGGGCACAAGGGCGGCATCACGGCGTTCGTCGTCGAGGCGGGCTCCGAGGGCATCACGGTCGAGAACCGCAACGCCTTCATGGGCCTGCGCGGCCTGGAGAACGGCGTGACGCGCTTCCACCAGGTCCGCGTCCCCGCCGCGAACCGCATCGGCCCCGAGGGCGCCGGACTGAAGATCGCCCTCACCACCCTGAACACCGGCCGCCTCTCGCTGCCCGCGATGTGCGTCGGCTCGGGCAAGTGGTGCCTGAAGATCGCCCGCGAGTGGTCGGCGGCACGCGAGCAGTGGGGCAAGCCGGTGGCCTTCCACGAGGCGGTCGGCTCCAAGATCTCCTTCATCGCGGCGACCACGTTCGCCCTGGAGGCCGTCGTCGACCTGTCCTCGCAGATGGCCGACGAGGACCGCAACGACATCCGCATCGAGGCCGCCCTCGCCAAGCTGTACGGCTCCGAGATGGGCTGGCTGATGGCCGACGAGCTGGTCCAGATCCGCGGCGGCCGCGGCTTCGAGACGGCCGAGTCGCTGGCCGCCCGCGGCGAACGCGCGGTCCCCGCCGAGCAGATGCTCCGCGACCTGCGCATCAACCGCATCTTCGAGGGCTCCACGGAGATCATGCACCTGCTGATCGCCCGCGAGGCCGTCGACGCCCACCTCTCCGTCGCGGGCGACCTGATCGACCCCGAGAAGTCCCTCTCCGACAAGGCGAGGGCGGGCGCCAACGCCGGCGTCTTCTACGCCAAGTGGCTGCCGAAACTGGTCGCGGGAGCGGGCCAGCTGCCCCGCTCGTACGCGGAGTTCCATCCGGCGGGCCACCAGGACCTCTCCGTCCATCTGCGCTTCGTGGAGCGCGGCGCCCGCAAGCTCGCCCGCTCCACCTTCTACGCGATGTCCCGCTGGCAGGGCCGCATGGAGACCAAGCAGGGCTTCCTCGGCCGGATCGTGGACATCGGCGCGGAGCTCTTCGCGATGAGCGCCGCCTGCGTCCGCGCCGAGCACCTGCGGACCACCGGCGAGCACGGCCGCGAGGCGTACCAGCTCGCCGACGCCTTCTGCCAGCAGTCCCGCGTCCGCGTCGACGAACTGTTCGGCCGGCTGTGGACCAACACCGACGACCTCGACCGCAAGGTCGTCAAGGGCGTCCTGTCCGGTACGTACACGTGGCTGGAGGAGGGCGTCATCGACCCGTCCGGCGACGGACCCTGGATCGCCGACGCGACCCCCGGGCCGTCCCGGCGCGAGAACGTCCGCCGCCCCATCCGCTGACCCGCGCCCTCCATCCGCTGACCCGTACCCGCACCCGCTCGCGCCCGTCCCCGGTCCGGGGACGGGCGCGAGGGGAAGCGGGCCGACGCGCGCCACGAACCGCGCCGAAACGGGGGAATGCCGGGACACCCTGCCCTGCGCGGGCGGCGATGCGGCAAGAATGGGGGGATGAGCGACAGTCCAGCCCCCCTCGCCGACCCGCATCTCGTCTTCGACCCCGTCGACGGAGTCCGGGACGTGGTGATCCTCGGCTCCACCGGATCGATCGGCACCCAGGCCATCGACCTCGTGCTGCGCAACCCCGACCGGTTCCGGGTGACCGGGCTCTCCGCCGCGGGCGGACGCGTCGGCCTGCTCGCCGAGCAGGCCCGCCGGCTGCGCGTGAGGACGGTCGCCGTCGCCCGCGAGGACGTCGTACCGGACCTGCGCGAGGCCCTGGCCGCGCGGTACGGCACCGGTGAGCCGCTTCCCGAGATCCTCGCCGGCCCGCAGGCCGCGTCCCTGCTCGCCGCCTCCGACTGCCACACCGTGCTGAACGGCATCACCGGATCCATCGGCCTGGCCCCCACCCTCGCCGCACTCGAGGCGGGCCGCACCCTCGCGCTCGCCAACAAGGAGTCGCTCATCGTCGGCGGCCCGCTGGTCAAGGCGCTGGCCAAGCCGGGCCAGATCATCCCCGTCGACTCCGAGCACGCCGCCCTCTTCCAGGCCCTGGCCGCCGGCACCCGCGCCGACGTGCGCAAACTCGTCGTCACCGCGTCCGGCGGCCCCTTCCGGGGGCGCACCAGGGCGGACCTTGCGGACGTCACCCCCGCGGACGCCCTGGCCCACCCCACCTGGGCCATGGGACCGGTCATCACCGTCAACTCCGCGACCCTCGTCAACAAGGGCCTCGAGGTCATCGAGGCACACCTCCTCTACGACATCCCCTTCGACCGCATCGAGGTGGTCGTCCACCCGCAGTCGTACGTCCACTCGATGGTCGAGTTCACCGACGGATCCACGCTCGCGCAGGCGACGCCCCCCGACATGGGCGGACCCATCGCCATCGGCCTCGGCTGGCCCGAGCGCGTCCCCGACGCGGCCCCCGCCTTCGACTGGACCAAGGCGTCGAGCTGGGAGTTCTTCCCCCTCGACACCGAGGCGTTCCCGTCGGTCGGACTCGCCCGGCACGTCGGCGGACTCGCGGGCACGGCCCCGGCGGTGTTCAATGCCGCGAACGAGGAGTGCGTGGACGCGTTCCTGAGCGGCGCCCTGCCGTTCAACGGCATCATGGACACCGTCACGAGAGTGGTCGAGGAACACGGCACCCCCCGTACGGGAACTTCCCTGACCGTCGCGGACGTCCTCGAAGCGGAGACCTGGGCGCGCGCCCGGGCCCGTGAACTGACCGAACAGACGAAGCAGACGGCGCAGACCGCGGAGGCCCGTGCATGACGACCCTGATGATGATCCTCGGCATAGTCGTCTTCGCGGTCGGCCTGCTGGTCTCGATCGCCTGGCACGAGCTGGGGCATCTGTCGACGGCCAAGCTCTTCGGCATCCGCGTGCCCCAGTACATGGTCGGCTTCGGCCCCACCATCTGGTCGCGCAGGAAGGGCGAGACCGAGTACGGGGTGAAGGCGGTCCCCCTGGGCGGCTACATCCGCATGATCGGCATGTTCCCGCCCGGACCGGACGGCAGGATCGAGGCACGCTCGACCTCGCCGTTCCGCGGGATGATAGAGGACGCCAGGTCGGCGGCGTTCGAGGAGCTCAAGCCCGGCGACGAGACCCGTCTCTTCTACACGCGCAAGCCGTGGAAGCGCGTCATCGTCATGTTCGCCGGCCCCTTCATGAACCTGATCCTCGCCGTGGCGATCTTCTTCGGCGTGATGATGACCTTCGGCATCAACACCCAGACGACCACCGTCGGCAAGGTCTCCGACTGCGTCATCCAGCAGAGCGAGAACCGCACGAAGTGCGCCAAGGGCGACGAGGCGGCGCCCGCCAAGGCCGCCGGCCTCAAGGCCGGGGACAAGATCGTCGCCTTCGACGGCAAGGCCGTCACCGACTGGTCCGCCCTCCAGTCCGACATCCGCGACAACCCCGGCAACGACGTCACGATCACCGTCGAGCGCAAGGGCGAGCGGATCGACCTCGACGCCCACCTGATCAGCAACCAGGTCAGCAAGACCGACGGCCACGGAGGCTATGTCGAGGGGAAGTACGTGCAGGCCGGCTTCCTCGGCTTCACGCCCGCCTCCGGCATCGTCCAGCAGTCCTTCGGGGACTCCGTCGACCGCATGGGCGACATGATGCAGAACGGCGTCGAGTCGCTCGTCGCCCTTCCCGGCAAGATCCCCGGCCTGTGGGACGCGGTCTTCGGCGACGGCCCGCGCGAGGCGGACTCCCCGATGGGCGTGGTCGGCGCGGCCCGCGTCGGCGGCGAGGTCTTCACCCTCGACATCCCGCCGTCCCAGCAGATCGCGATGATGCTGCTCCTCGTCGCCGGCTTCAACCTCTCCCTGTTCCTGTTCAACATGCTCCCGCTCCTCCCGCTCGACGGCGGGCACATCGCGGGCGCGCTCTGGGAGGCGCTGCGCCGCAACACGGCCAAGGTGCTCCGCAGGCCCGACCCGGGCCCCTTCGACGTCGCGAAGCTCATGCCCGTCGCCTACGTGGTGGCCGGGATCTTCCTCTGCTTCACGGTGCTCGTGCTGCTCGCCGACGTCGTCAACCCGGTGAAGATCTCCTGACCGTCAGGGACCCGTCCGGCGCGTTCCGCCCGGCGGTCCCCAGGACGCTCCCCGCGGCCGGGCACGCTTCGTGCCCGGCCGCGACCCGTCGTGCGGTGTGAGCAGCGGGATGTGCCCGGGCCCAGGGCGGTGACGTAATCTCGGCTCCTGGAGCCCGCTGTTCCGGGACCTTGATACATCACTTGGGGTTGCACAGCAGATGACTGCGATTTCTCTCGGCATGCCGTCCGTCCCGACCAAGCTCGCCGAACGCCGCAAGAGCCGGCAGATCCAGGTCGGGACCGTGGCCGTGGGTGGAGACGCACCCGTGTCGGTGCAGTCGATGACGACGACGCGTACGTCGGACATCGGTGCGACGTTGCAGCAGATCGCGGAGCTGACGGCGTCGGGGTGCCAGATCGTGCGGGTGGCGTGTCCGACGCAGGACGACGCGGACGCGTTGGCGACGATCGCGCGGAAGTCGCAGATCCCGGTGATCGCGGACATTCACTTCCAGCCGAAGTACGTGTTCGCGGCGATCGACGCGGGGTGTGCGGCGGTGCGGGTGAATCCGGGCAACATCAAGCAGTTCGACGATCAGGTGAAGGAGATCGCGCGGGCGGCGAAGGACACGGGGACGCCGATCCGGATCGGGGTCAACGCGGGTTCGCTGGACAAGCGGCTTTTGCAGAAGTACGGGAAGGCGACGCCGGAGGCGCTGGTCGAGTCGGCGTTGTGGGAGGCGTCGCTGTTCGAGGAGCACGACTTCCGGGACATCAAGATCTCGGTGAAGCACAACGATCCGGTGGTCATGGTGAACGCGTACCGGCAGTTGGCGGCGGCGTGTGACTATCCGTTGCATCTGGGTGTGACGGAGGCGGGTCCGGCGTTCCAGGGGACGATCAAGTCGGCGGTGGCTTTCGGGGCGCTGCTGAGCGAGGGCATCGGGGACACCATCCGCGTGTCGCTGTCGGCGCCCCCGGCGGAGGAGGTCAAGGTCGGCATCCAGATCCTGGAGTCGCTGAACCTGAGGCAGCGTGGCCTGGAGATCGTGTCGTGTCCGTCGTGCGGGCGTGCGCAGGTGGACGTCTACAAGCTGGCCGAGGAGGTCACGGCCGGTCTCGAGGGCATGGAGGTGCCGCTGCGGGTGGCGGTGATGGGCTGTGTGGTGAACGGGCCGGGGGAGGCGCGTGAGGCCGACCTGGGCGTCGCCTCGGGCAACGGCAAGGGCCAGATCTTCGTGAAGGGCGAGGTCATCAAGACGGTGCCCGAGTCGAAGATCGTGGAGACCCTCATCGAGGAGGCCATGAAGATCGCCGCCGAGATGGAGAAGAACGGCACCGCCTCCGGCGAACCCGAGGTATCGGTAGCAGGCTGAGACCGGCTCCGTGCGGGTCTCCAGCCCGTCCGGCGTTTGAGGACGAGCCCGTGAGGGCGACCGGGGGTCCGGGGGCGGAGCCCCTGGGAACGGGACGGGAAGGGGCGGAGGGGGCGAAAACAGGCTCGGCACCCGCCCCTGCCCCGCCCCCTCCGGCACCGGCCCCGCCCCGAGGCGGGGCACGGCGTGAGCCGCCCCGCGCCGAAGCCGTCCCGCACCGGAGACGGAACCCCGGCCCGCCCCCGGCGCGACCCCGCCCCCTCACCAGGAACGCCCTCACCGAGCCGCGCCCCACAACTCCGCCAGGTACAGTGCGGAGACCAGCAGCCCGTACGGTGAGGCCCCTCGTGTTGACGCAGACCACCACCCGGGTCCTCGAACCGAGCGACCTGGACGCCGCGCTCGCCGTCCTCGACCGTGACCCGATCGCGAACGCCTTCGTGGCATCCCGGGTCCAGGTCGCCGGACTCGACCCCTGGCGCCTCGGCGGCGAGATGTGGGGCTGGTACGAGGACGGCATGCTGACGTCCCTCTGCTACGCCGGCGCGAACCTGGTGCCGATCTGCGCCACCCCGCGCGCCGTGCGCGCCTTCGCCGACCGCGCCCGTCGCGCCGGGCGCCGCTGCTCCTCGATCGTCGGCCCCGCGGAACCCACCGCCCAGCTGTGGCGGCTGCTGGAGCCGAACTGGGGCCGTGCCCGCGAGGTCCGCGCCCACCAGCCCCTGATGGTCGCCGACCGTCTCCCGGAGGGCATAGCCCCCGATTCGTACGTCCGCCGCATCCGCAAGGACGAGATGGAGACGATCATGCCGGCGTGCGTGGCCATGTTCACCGAGGAGGTCGGCGTCTCCCCGCTGGCCGGCGACGGCGGACTGCTTTATCAGGCCCGGGTCGCCGAACTGGTCGGCTCGGGCCGTTCCTTCGCCCGCCTCGACCAGGACGGCCGGGTCGTCTTCAAGGCGGAGATCGGCGCCGCGACCCGGCGGGCCTGCCAGATCCAGGGCGTCTGGGTCGCCCCCGAACACCGGGGCCAGGGACTCGCCGCCCCCGCGATGGCCGCCGTCCTGCGCTACGCGCTCGCGGACGTCGCACCGGTCGCCAGTCTCTACGTCAACGACTTCAACACCGCAGCCCGGGCCACGTACCGGCGGGTGGGCTTCGAAGAGGTCGGCGCCTTCATGAGCGTCCTGTTCTGATCACACCGCCTCCCGCCGGGTAGTCTCCCCGGCATGCTGCGCTTCCCGGGTCAGGGCCCCAGTAACCCCGACGACGTGGTCATCGGCCCACTGGATCTCGCCGCGCGCGTCGACGAGGCGCTCGCCGTGCAGGCCGTGGCCTTCGGGCTCGGCGCCGACGAGGTCGCCGTACGGCGGCAGATCGTGCTGCGGCACCTCACCCAGCCCGGCGCCCGCGCCCTCGGCGCCACCACCCCCGACGGACGGCTGGTCGGCTTCGTCTACGGGATGCCCAACGACCGGTCCCACTGGTGGTCCACCGTCGTCGAGCCCTACCTGCGCGCCCAGGGCCACGAAGGCTGGCTCGACGACTCCTTCGTGATCACCGAGCTGCACGTCCACCCGCACTACCAGAACCGCGGCATCGGACGCTCCCTGATCACCGGCATCACCGACGGGGCCGCACAGCCCCGCTCGATCCTCTCCGCCATCGACACGCGGAGCCCTGCGCGCGGCCTCTACCGCTCGCTCGGCTACCAGGACCTGGCACGCCGGGTCCTGTTCCCCAGCGCCCCGAAGCCGTACGCCGTGATGGGGGCGCCGCTGCCGCTGCGGCGACGATGACCCGGCCGCGCCGCGACGGCGGGATGCTCCCGGCCGAGGGCGCGGCAAGGAATGGATTTCCACCGCCCCGTCCCGCCCGGCTAACCTCCTAGGCATCACCCTTACGCAGCAGGAGTCGAGAATCATGGCCCAGGTCCAGCGCATGTCCCGTTTGATGGTCAAGACACTGCGTGACGACCCGGCGGACGCCGAGACGCTCAGCCACAAACTGCTCGTCCGCGCCGGCTACGTGCGCCGCAACTCCGCGGGCATCTGGAGCTGGCTGCCGCTCGGCAAGAAGGTCCTCGACAACGTCTCGCGCGTGGTCCGCGAGGAGATGGACGCGATCGGCGCCCAGGAGGTCCTGCTCCCCGCCCTGCTGCCCAAGGAGCCGTACGAGGCCTCCGCGCGCTGGGAGGAGTACGGCGACCTGCTGTTCCGGCTCAAGGACCGCAAGGGCGGCGAGTACCTGCTCGGCCCGACCCACGAGGAGATCTTCACCCTCGTGGTGAAGGACCAGGTGGCGTCGTACAAGGACCTTCCGGTCATGCTCTACCAGATCCAGACGAAGTACCGCGACGAGGCCCGTCCGCGCTCCGGCGTGCTGCGCGGCCGTGAGTTCCAGATGAAGGACTCGTACTCCTTCGACACCACGGACGAGGGCCTGGCCGAGTCGTACGCGCTGCACCGCGCCGCCTACCAGAAGATCTTCGCCCGCCTCGGCCTCGACTACCGCATCGTGTCGGCGGTCTCGGGCGCGATGGGCGGCTCGGCCTCCGAGGAGTTCCTCGCGCCCGCCGCAGCCGGCGAGGACACCTTCGTGGACTGCCCGGCCTGCGACTACGCGGCGAACACGGAGGCCGTGACCTTCGCGCTCACGCCCGTCTCCGAGGAGCACGGCCCCGTCGAGGAGCTGGACACCCCCGACACGCCGACCATCGAGACACTCGCCGAGCACCTGGGTGTGCCGGCCTCGGCGACCCTGAAGAACCTGCTGGTCAAGGTCGACGGCGAGATCGTCGCCGTCGGCGTCCCGGGCGACCGCGAGGTCGACCTCGGCAAGCTGGGCGAGCACCTCGCCCCCGCCGTCGTCGAACTGGTGACGGCCGAGGACTTCGAGGGCCGCGACGACCTCGTACGGGGCTACGTGGGCCCGCAGGGCCTGGAGAAGGTCCGCTACATCGCCGACCCGCGCGTCGCCCCCGGCACGGCGTGGATCACCGGCGCCAACAAGCCCGACACGCACGCGAAGAACGTCGTCGCGGGCCGTGACTTCCAGGTCGACGACTACCTCGACGTCGTCGTGGTCGAGGAGGGCGACCCCTGCCCCGCCTGCGGCACCGGCCTCAAGCTCGACCGTGCGATCGAGATCGGTCACATCTTCCAGCTGGGCCGCAAGTACGCGGACACCTTCCAGCTCGACGTCCTGGGCCAGCAGGGCAAGCCGGTCCGCGTGACCATGGGCTCGTACGGCATCGGCGTCTCGCGTGCCGTCGCGGCGCTGGCCGAGCAGTCGGCCGACGACCAGGGCCTGTGCTGGCCCAAGGAGATCGCCCCGGCCGACGTCCACGTCGTCGCCGCGGGCAAGGCCCTGCAGACCGAGCTGGCCCTCGACGTCTCCGAGCAGCTGGGCGCGGCGGGCGTCCGCGTCCTGGTCGACGACCGGGCCGGGGTCTCCCCGGGCGTGAAGTTCACGGACGCCGAGCTCATCGGCGTGCCGAAGATCCTGGTCGCGGGCCGCCGCTCGGCCGAGGGCGTCCTGGAGCTGAAGGACCGCCGCACCGGTGAGCGCGAGGAGCTGACGGTCGCCGAGGCGATCGCCCGTCTCTCGGCCTGACACGAACGGCCGCGGGCCCCGTTCTCCCACCGAGGAGAACGGGGCCCGTTCCCATGCCGCAGCACGGGAGCCGGCATGGGGGCGGCCCTCTGTGGAGCCCGTGGATGCAGCGGGCCGGGACCCCTACAGCCAGCCCGCGAACTCCAGCAGCAGTTCCGCGTCCTGGGCGCGGCCCACACGGCGGGCCCGTACGCCCGACTCGACCGCGCGGAAGAGGGTCCAGCCGCGCAGCCGTTCCTGGTCCACCTCCAGGGACTCCGCGAGACGCTTCACCCGGCGGCGGGTGATCGAGGCGCCCGACGGGGAGGCGATCAGGTCCTCCACCCGGTCGCGCACCAGCCGGGCCAGGTCGAACGCGCACTCGCCGATCACCGGGTCGGGGCCCACGGCCAGCCACGGCATCCGCTCCCCGGCCAGCACCTTGCTCTGCCGGAACGTGCCGTGCAGCAGCCGCGCCTCCGGAGCCTGGTCGAGCAGCTCGTCGCGGGCCGCCAGCGCCGCGTCCACCAGCGGGCCGACGACCGCGTCGGATTCCGCCCGCATGGCCTCGGCCTGGCGGCCGGTCCGCTCCGCGACCGTCTCGAAGACGTGCCCGGCCGGCGGCTCCACCCACAGCCGGCGCAGCGTCCCCGCCGCTTCCAGCAGCGCCTTCGGCTCCGGCAGCGACCGCACGGACATCTCGGGGTGCAGCCGCTCCAGCAGCAGTACGCCATGGGTGTCGCCCGGGTCGAGGAGCCGTACCGCGCCCCGTCCGTCCCAGTGGGCCAGTGCGGCCCGCTCGCTCTCGGGCCGGGCCCGGGGCGGCGCGAGCTTCAGCACCGCGGGCGTCCCGTCGATCCGCCGCACCAGGACGACCAGGCTGCTGCGCCCGCCGGGGGCCTGGACCCGTTCGACGGTCAACTCCCGCTGCTCGACGGCTTCCTGGAGCAATCGCGGCAACGCGTCCAGCCAGCCATCCGTGGCGTCCGCCGAGTGCGCAGCGCCCGCCGGGTCCGGTGAGCCGGGCCCACCGGACGCCCCCGTCACGCCCCGCCGCGCCTCACCGAGTGCCCGTACGAGCCTGGGCGGCGGTTCGAAAGCCATGCGCGCGTTGTCCTCTCCGACGTCGCCTTCGTCCGCGTACGCGTCACGTCCGCGGTGCCGCCGACGCGGTGGCGGTGGCCGGCCGCTCGGCGAGACCAGGGAAGGCTACGCTGCCGCCCCGCCACCGCACCGCCCGCACCGCCGCTTCCCGCAGGGCGTCCGCCGCCCCGCGCCGGCGGTCCCCGCGCGCGGCCCGCACCAGGTCGGAGTAGACCCCCGCCACCCGCTCCTCCAGCTCGGCCGCGAGCCGCAGGGCCGCCGCCGGGTCCGGGACGGCGAAAGGCAGGGCGTACGCCGCCGACGCGGCCTGCGGCTCGCCCCCGAGGTCCCGTACCGCGCGGGTGAGTTCGTCCCGCCGGGCGCGGTGCGCGTCGTACGCCGCCCGCGCCTCGTCCCGCCGCTTCTCGCCGATCCTGCCGCCGACGACCCCGTACCCGTAGACGGCGGCGTGCTCCGCGCCCAGCGCGGCCTGCAGGGCCCGCAGTTCGCCCGCTCGTTCCTCGCTCACTTGTCGCCCTCCGTCAGCAGATACGCGTGCGCCGCCCCGGCCGCCGCGACCGAGGCCAGCAGCCGGGCCAGTTCGCCCGGCACATCCAGCAGCGCCTTGGCCCGCCCGTCCGCCAGGGAACGTTCCGCCGAGGCGAGGCCGGCCAGCGCGTCCCGCTCGTCGGCCGGCACGGTGGCCGTGGCCGCCGGGGAGGGGGAAGCGGATCCGGACGCCTTCCTCGCCGACGGAGTCGCCGGTGAGGCGGAGGCCGGCGCGTCCTTCCCGGCGCCGAACGCCTCCGCGTGACGCAGGACCTCCGCGCGCAGCGGCCCCAGACGCTCCGCGAGCTTCGGGTGCACCCCGATCACCGCGGCGTAGTGCGCCGCGAGCGTCTCGCTGTCGCGGGCGGCGCGCGTGCGCGCGCGGTCGGCGGCCGACGGGCCCTTCGCGGCCGTGCCGTCCGACGAGCCGGACCCGGAACAGCCCGCGAGCACCAGGGTGCCCGCGGCGGACGCGAAGAGGAGAGATCTCCGGCGCGGCCCCGAGGGGTCGCGCGGCGGCGGGGTGAACGGCACGGCAGACGTCCTCGGAGGGCTCGTACGAACAGGAGAGCGGCCAGGAGGGCGGCGCGCCCTTGATCAAGGTACCCGCGCCCCGCCTCCGCGTCCGACAGCGGCTCTCCCCGCGCTCCGCCCGCCCGCGCGCGGATACGCGGTCCCGCTGCGCCTCGCCCACGCGGGACACGGCCCGGCATCGCGTCCCCGCGCACCGCCGGGACGAGCCGAGGTGGACGGCAACACCCTCCGGGACCGGATACCCTTTGACCTGACACACGACCAACCACAACAGCACACGCGGCCGAGGAGTCACCCGGATGAGCACCACCCAGAGCGAGAGGCTGCGACAACTGCTGGAACCGCTCGTCGGCTCTCAGGGACTCGATCTCGAGGAGATCGCCGTCGACTCGGTGGGGCGAAAGCGTGTGCTGCGCGTCGTCGTCGACTCCGACGACGGAGCCGACCTGGACCGGATCGCCGATGTGAGCCGCGCGCTCTCGGCGAAGCTCGACGAGAGCGACGCGATGGGCGAGGGCGAGTACACCCTCGAGGTCGGGACCCCGGGCGCCGAGCGCGCCCTCACCGAACACCGTCACTACGTCCGCGCCACCGAGCGGCTGGTGAAGTTCCAGCTGACCGAGGCCGCGGGGGCCGGCGAACTCGTCGCCCGGATCCTCCGGGTGGACGAGGACGGCATCGACGTGGAAGTTCCCGGCGTGAAGGGGCGCAGGCCCACCGCCAGAAGGCTCGCCTTCGCGGACGTCGCCAAGGCGCGCGTCCAGGTCGAGTTCAACCGGAAGAACAAGAACGAGGAGGAGGCGTAGCCGTGGACATCGACATGAGCGCCCTGCGGGGCTTGGTACGGGAGAAGGAGATCTCCTTCGACCTGCTGGTCGAGGCGATCGAGTCGGCCCTCCTCATCGCCTACCACCGCACCGACGGAAGCCGTCGCCACGCGCGCGTGGAGCTGAACCGCGAGAGCGGCCACGTGACCGTGTGGGCGAAGGAGGACCCGGAGGACCTGGAGGAGGGGCAGGAGGCACGCGAGTTCGACGACACCCCGTCCGGGTTCGGCCGGATCGCCGCCACCACCGCCAAGCAGGTCATCCTGCAGCGCCTGCGCGACGCCGAGGACGACGCCACGCTCGGCGAGTACGCGGGCCGTGAGGGCGACATCGTCACCGGTGTCGTCCAGCAGGGCCGCGACCCGAAGAACGTGCTCGTGGACATCGGCAAGCTGGAGGCGATCCTGCCCGTGCAGGAGCAGGTCCCCGGCGAGTCGTACCAGCACGGCATGCGCCTGCGCTCGTACGTCGTGCGGGTGGCGAAGGGCGTCCGCGGCCCCTCCGTGACCCTCTCGCGCACGCACCCCAACCTCGTGAAGAAGCTCTTCGCGCTGGAGGTCCCGGAGATCGCCGACGGCTCCGTCGAGATCGCCGCGATCGCCCGTGAGGCCGGTCACCGGACGAAGATCGCCGTCAGGTCCACCCGATCGGGCCTGAACGCCAAGGGCGCCTGCATCGGTCCCATGGGCGGCCGTGTGCGCAACGTCATGGCCGAGCTGAACGGTGAGAAGATCGACATCGTCGACTGGTCGGACGACCCGGCGGACATGGTGGCGAACGCGCTGTCCCCGGCCCGCGTCTCCAAGGTCGAGGTCGTCGATCTCGCGGCCCGCTCGGCCCGCGTGACCGTCCCCGACTACCAGCTGTCCCTGGCGATCGGCAAGGAAGGGCAGAACGCCCGTCTGGCCGCCCGCCTCACCGGATGGCGGATCGACATCCGGCCCGACACGGAGCAGCCCCAGGGCTCCCAGCGGCCCGGCGATCAGGGCGCCGACCAGGCCCGGGAATAAATCCAGGCCGCCCGACGCTGAGATCACGACAGTTTCACGCGCAGCACTGTTCGATTTTTGCCCCGCAGGGGTGAGGTCGGTGCGGGGAGGTAGACTTAACGGTGTCTGGCCGGACGCGAGCCCGCGCCTGCCCTGAACGCACCTGTGTGGGGTGCCGGGAGCGAGCGGCCAAGCCCGATCTGCTGCGCATCGTGGCGGTCGGGGGCGAGTGTGCCCCCGATCCTCGCGGTACGCTGCCCGGCCGGGGTGCGTATCTGCACCCCGCCCTGGCCTGTCTCGACCTGGCGGTCCGCCGCCGGGCACTCCCGAGGGCGCTGCGCGTCCCGGGACCGCTCGACACCCTGGCGCTGCGCCACCACGTCGAGCAGGCAACACAGTAAAACGTGTCGCACGGAACCCCGTGCGGCCCTGGTACCCCGCGAGTTGGAAGTAGGTCGAGATTGCGATGAGCACTCGATGAGCACGCGATGAGTACGCCCATGAAGTAGCGACGGTCCGGACGCAGACCCGGACCTAAAAGGAGCGAAGTGGCTAAGGTCCGGGTATACGAACTCGCCAAGGAGTTCGGGGTGGAGAGCAAGGTCGTCATGGCCAAGCTCCAAGAACTCGGTGAATTCGTCCGTTCGGCGTCCTCGACGATCGAGGCGCCCGTTGTACGCAAACTGACTGACGCCCTCCAGCAGGGCAACGGCGGCGGCAAGCCCGCCGCCCGCAAGGCTGCCCCGGCCAGGCCGGCAGCCCCCTCCCAGGCGCAGGCCGCCCGTCCGGCCGCCCCGCGCCCGCCGGCCCCCAAGCCGGCGGCCGAGCGGCCCGCGGCCCCGGCGACGCCGGGCCCGCGCCCGACTCCGGGTCCCAAGCCCGCGCCGAAGCCCGCCCCGGCGGCTCCGGCACCGGCCGCGCCCGAGTTCACCGCGCCGCCGTCGGCCCCCGCGGCCCCTGCGGCCCCGGCCGCCGGTGCCCCGGCCACCGGCGCCCCGCGTCCCGGTGCGCGCCCCGCCGGTCCCAAGCCCGGCGCCCGTCCGGCCGGCCCCGCACAGGGTGGTCAGGGCGGCCAGGGCCGTGGTGAGCGCGGCGACCGCGGTGACCGTCAGGGCGCTCCGCGCCAGGGCGGTGCCCCGCGTCCCGGCGGTGCCCGTCCGGCCGGCCCGCGTCCCGGCAACAACCCGTTCACCTCTGGTGGCTCCACCGGCATGGCGCGCCCGCAGGCGCCCCGTCCGGGCGGCGCCCCGCGTCCCGGCGGCGGTGCCCCGGGCGGTGCTCCGCGTCCCCAGGGCGGCCAGGGCGGTCCCCGCCCGCAGGGCGGTCCCGGCGGCGCTCCGCGTCCGCAGGGTCAGGGCGGTGCCCGTCCGACTCCGGGCGGCATGCCCCGTCCGCAGGCCCCGCGTCCCGGCGGCGGCCCCGGCGGCAACCGTCCGAACCCCGGCATGATGCCGCAGCGTCCCGCAGCGGGCCCGCGTCCCGGTGGCGGTGGCCCCGGCGGCCGCGGTCCCGGTGGCGGCGGTCGTCCCGGTGGTGGCGGCGGCGGTCGTCCGGGTGGCGGCGGCTTCGCCGGCCGTCCCGGCGGCGGTGGCGGCGGCGGCTTCGCCGGCCGTCCCGGCGGTGGCGGCGGTGGCGGCTTCGCCGGCCGTCCCGGTGGTCCGGGTGGCGGCGGTGGCCGTCCCGGCTTCGGTGGTCGTCCCGGTGGCCCGGGTGGCCGTGGTGGCACGCAGGGCGCCTTCGGCCGTCCCGGCGGTCCCGCGCGTCGTGGCCGCAAGTCGAAGCGGCAGAGGCGCCAGGAGTACGAGGCCATGCAGGCCCCGTCGGTCGGCGGCGTGATGCTGCCTCGCGGCAACGGACAGACCGTCCGCCTGTCGCGCGGTGCGTCCCTCACCGACTTCGCGGAGAAGATCAACGCCAACCCGGCGTCGCTCGTCGCCGTGATGATGAACCTCGGCGAGATGGTCACTGCCACGCAGTCCGTCTCCGACGAGACCCTCCAGCTGCTCGCCGGCGAGATGAACTACGTCATCGAGATCGTCAGCCCGGAGGAGGAGGACCGCGAGCTGCTCGAGTCCTTCGACATCGAGTTCGGTGAGGACGAGGGCGGCGAGGAAGCACTCGTCGCGCGTCCGCCGGTCGTGACCGTCATGGGTCACGTCGACCACGGTAAGACCCGCCTCCTCGACACCATCCGCAAGACGAACGTCGTCGCGGGCGAGGCCGGCGGCATCACGCAGCACATCGGCGCCTACCAGGTCGCCACCGAGGTCAACGACGAAGAGCGCAGGATCACCTTCATCGACACCCCGGGTCACGAGGCGTTCACCGCCATGCGTGCCCGCGGTGCCAAGTCGACCGACATCGCGATCCTCGTGGTGGCGGCCAACGACGGTGTGATGCCCCAGACGATCGAGGCGCTGAACCACGCCAAGGCGGCCGACGTGCCGATCGTGGTCGCGGTCAACAAGATCGACGTCGAGGGCGCGGACCCGACCAAGGTGCGCGGTCAGCTCACCGAGTTCGGTCTGGTGGCCGAGGAGTACGGCGGCGACACCATGTTCGTCGACATCTCCGCCAAGCAGGGCCTCAACATCGAGCAGCTGCTCGAAGCCGTGGTCCTCACCGCGGACGCCTCGCTCGACCTGCGGGCCAACCCGGAGCAGGACGCGCAGGGCATCGCGATCGAGTCCCACCTGGACCGTGGCCGCGGCGCCGTCGCGACCGTCCTGGTCCAGCGAGGCACCCTGCGGGTCGGCGACACCATGGTGGTCGGCGACGCGTACGGCCGTGTCCGCGCGATGCTCGACGACAAGGGCGAGAACGTGGAAGAGGCGGGTCCCTCGACCCCGGTCCTCGTCCTCGGTCTCACCAACGTCCCGGGCGCCGGCGACAACTTCCTCGTCGTCGACGAGGACCGCACGGCCCGGCAGATCGCCGAGAAGCGCGCGGCGCGCGAGCGCAACGCCAACTTCGCCCGCCGTGGCGTCCGGTTCTCCCTGGAGAACCTGGACGAGGCCCTCAAGGCCGGCCTGGTGCAGGAACTCAACCTCATCATCAAGGGCGACGCGTCCGGTTCGGTGGAGGCCCTCGAGTCCTCGCTGCTCCAGCTCGACGTCGGCGACGAGGTCGACATCCGCGTCCTGCACCGCGGTGTGGGTGCGGTCACCGAGTCGGACATCGACCTGGCGACCGGCTCCGACGCCATCGTCATCGGCTTCAACGTCCGCGCGGCCGGCCGTGCCGCGCAGATGGCGGAGCGCGAGGGCGTCGACGTCCGGTACTACTCGGTCATCTACCAGGCGATCGAGGAGATCGAGGCGGCCCTGAAGGGCATGCTGAAGCCGGAGTACGAGGAGGTCGAGCTCGGCACGGCGGAGATCCGCGAGGTCTTCAAGTCGTCCAAGCTGGGCAACATCGCCGGTGTCCTGGTCCGCTCCGGAGAGGTCAAGCGCAACACCAAGGCGCGCCTCGTCCGCGACGGCAAGGTCATCGCGGAGAGCCTCACCATCTCCGGTCTGCGCCGCTTCAAGGACGACGTCACCGAGATCCGCGAAGGCTTCGAGGGCGGTATCAACCTCGGCAACTTCAACGACATCAAGGTCGACGACGTCATCGCGACGTACGAGATGCGCGAGAAGCCCCGCTCGTAAGGGCGCGGCTGACCGTACGGGTCCGGTCCGGGGCCGGTCGGCGGAGAGTTATTTCCGTCGATCGGCCCCGGCCGTTCGTTGTACGGTTCAGATGTCCCTGTCCAGCGCATGGGCAGGCCGTCTACCCCGTACCGGCGGGACATCCGGACACACATGTATGTGGGGACTCTGTCCTTCGACCTCCTGCTCGGCGACGTACGGTCGCTGAAGGAGAAGCGTTCCGTCGTCCGCCCGATCGTGGCCGAGCTCCAGCGCAAGTACGCGGTGAGCGCGGCCGAGGTCGAGAACATGGACCTCCACCGCAGGGCCGGCATCGGCCTCGCGGTGGTCGCCTCGGACGTGGGGCACGTGACCGACGTGCTGGACCGGTGCGAGCGGCTGGTCGCCGCCCGCCCGGAGATCGAGCTTCTGTCGGTCCGGCGGCGCCTGCACGGCGACGACGACTGATCGACACCGAGACGACCGGGCCGCGACCGACGGCCGGTCGAGACCCAGAGCCCAGAACAGGGAAACAGGAAGAACGGGAGACGGACCAGTGGCCGACAACGCGCGGGCGAAGAGGCTGGCGGACCTCATCCGAGAGGTGGTGGCCCAGAAGCTGCAGCGCGGGATCAAGGACCCGCGGCTCGGTTCGCATGTGACCATCACGGACACCCGGGTCACCGGGGACCTCCGGGAGGCGACCGTCTTCTACACGGTCTACGGGGACGACGAGGAGCGCGCGGCGGCGGCGGCGGGTCTGGAGAGCGCCAAGGGCGTGCTCCGGTCGGCGGTCGGTGCCGCGGCGGGCGTGAAGTTCACCCCGACCCTCACCTTCGTCGCCGACGCCCTTCCGGACACCGCCAAGACCATCGAGGACCTGCTCGACAAGGCGCGGGCCTCCGACGCCAAGGTCCGTGAGGTCTCGGCGGGCGCCGCCTTCGCCGGTGACGCAGACCCGTACCGCAAGCCGGGCGAGGACGAGGACGACACCGCCGAATGACCGAGAAGCACCGGACGCCCGACGGGCTTGTCATCGTGGACAAGCCGTCGGGCTTCACCTCGCACGACGTCGTCGCGAAGATGCGCGGGATCGCCAGGACCCGACGCGTCGGACACGCCGGCACCCTCGACCCCATGGCCACGGGTGTGCTGGTCCTCGGCGTCGAGAAGGCGACCAAGCTCCTCGGTCACCTCGCGCTGACCGAGAAGGAGTACCTCGGCACGATCCGGCTCGGGCAGAACACGCTCACCGACGACGCCGAGGGCGACATCATGTCCTCCACGGACGCCTCCGCCGTCACCCGGGACGCCGTCGACGCCGGCATCGCCAAGCTCAGCGGCGACATCATGCAGGTGCCATCCAAGGTCAGCGCCATCAAGATCGACGGCGTGCGCTCGTACAAGCGGGCCCGTGAGGGCGAGGACTTCGAGATCCCGGCCCGCCCGGTGACCATCTCCGCGTTCACCGTGCACGACATGCGGGACGCCGTCGCCGAGGACGGCACCCCCGTCCGCGACCTGGTGGTCTCGGTGGTCTGCTCCTCCGGCACCTACATCCGGGCGCTCGCCCGGGACCTGGGCGCGGACCTGGGCGTCGGCGGACACCTCACCGCGCTGCGCCGCACCCGCGTCGGGCCGTACAAGCTGGACTCCGCGCGCACCCTGGACCAGCTCCAGCAGGACCTGACCGTGATGCCCATCGCGGAGGCGGCCACGGCGGCCTTCCCGCGCTGGGACGTCGACGAACGGCGGGCCCGGCTGCTCACCAACGGCGTGCGGCTCGACATGCCCGAGGAGTACGCGGGAGCCGGAGCCGTCGCGGTCTACGACGCGGCGGGGCAGTTCCTCGCGCTGGTGGAGGAGCAGAAGGGCAAGGCGAAGAGCCTGGCCGTCTTCGGCTGACGGCACTTCAGCTCGGCGGGGCGGGACGGCGCTTCAGGACGGTGGGCGGGCGCCGGCCCGCCGGTCTCGCCGGGAACCGCCTGGCATCGTCGCGGCCCGGCCGGTGGTCTCTCCCGTGGAGCGGCGATCACGGGGCCCGGTCCGCCGCTCCACGGTCCCCCTCTTCCCCCACCCAAGGGTGTATCCATCCACCCCCGCCGATTCACCCCTTCGGGCAGGCGCTCGGAGTGAACCGAGGGGGTGGAAGGGGCGCGTTCACGGCGTGATCTGTGCCGCTGATCATCCGGCGCCTACCGTCGGGACGAGAGCGCACGTCGGGAGGTTCGAGCATGGCGGGAGGCGTCCGTCAGGCACCGGACGAGGGCCCGGAGACGGGTGGTGAGGTCCTGGTCCGCGTCTGCGACACGTCCGGGCGGCCGCGCGGCACCGGATTCCTCGCCGACCACCACGGCACGGTGATCACGAGCCACGAGACGGTCGACGGCGCGGCCTCCCTGGTCCTGCACGGCGCCGGCGGCCGCAGCCGCGTCGTGACGGCCGCGGAGATCACCGCACTGCCGTGGGCCGGTCTCGCGCTCGTACGCACCGACGGACTCGGCCTCGAACCCCTCCCGGTCACCGCACGGCACAGGTTCGGGACGGGCACGTACGTCCGGGTCGCCGCCGGCGGATGGCGTCAGGCCCGGCTGCTCGGCACGGCCGACGTCACCTGCACCGCGACCGGCGCCTCCCACACCCTGACCGGCGCGCTGGAGCTGGCCATCGGCACGGCGGGCCGTGACGCGCTGCGCCCCGGAGGAGGCGCGGCCGGCGGCCCCGTCCTCGACGCCGCGACCGGCGCGGTGCTGGGCGTCCTCGGCACCACGCTGCACTCCGGGGACCGGACGGCCGGATTCGCCGTACCCCTCCGGGACGGCGCGCACGGCCCCCTGGCCGCCCTGCTGGCCCGCAACGCGGCGACGGTCCCGGCCTACGGAGCCGATCTGAACCTCGCGGGCGTCCTGGAACTCACGGCCACCTCCGTCGGCTCCGACGGCCCCCGGCCCCCGGCACCCGCCGGACCGGCCCCCGCCCCCGCCCCCGCGCCCGTCGAACGGGTGCGCGTGGTCGAGGAGTTCACCGCGTTCGCGGACGGCCCGGCCGGTGTCCTCGGCCTCGTCGGCCAGCCCGGCAGCGGCCGTACGACGGAACTGGCCGCCCTCGCCGCCCGCCGCACCGGCGGAGCGGAACCGGCGCCCACGCTCTGGCTGCGCGGCGCCGACCTGCTCGCCTCGGACGACTCCGTGGCGGACGCGGCGGCACGCGCACTGGAGCGGGCCGGACGCATCGTGACGGCCTCGGCGGCGGGCGACGGAGACGCCCCCGGGACCGGGCGCGCGGCGGAGGGGACCGCCGCGTCGAGCGTGCTGCCCCCGCCCGGATACGGCGGCGAACTCGGCGACATCGGCCCGGAGCGCGTGGCCGGGATCGCGAGGCGGGCCGGGCGCGCGCTGCTCCTCCTCCTCGACAGCCCCGAGGAGATGCCACCCCAACTCGCCCACCGGCTGCCCGAATGGACCGCGGAGAGCGCCGCGTGGCTGCGGGAGACCGGCACGCGCCTCGTCGTCGCCTGCGGGGCCGAGTACTGGGAGCAGGCGGGCGCGCGATTCCCGCCCGGGACGCTGCACCGGCCCGTGGCGGCGCCGCTGCCGGGGGAGCCGACGGCGTACGCGGGCGGGCCGCTGCCCCCGTGCGTGTGGCTCGGCCCGCTGACCGAGGACGAGGCGCGGTCGGCCCGGTCCCGGCTGGGAATCCCCGACGGCGTGCTCGACGCGGCCGACGCGCGGCACCCGCTGACCCTGCGGATGCTGGCAGAGGTGCGGGCGGCGCAGCCCGGCCCGTGCGCCGGGTGGCCCGACCGGGACGAGATCCTCGCCGCCTACCTGGACCTGAGGTGCCTGCGCGTCGCGGTCCGTCTCGCCGCGGAGAACGGGCTGCACGGCACGGCCGTACGACGCCTCGCGGCCCGCGTCTGCGGGCAGGTGCACGAGGCCGCGCGGCGGTGTCTGTGGCCCGGACGCGGTGAGCTGGACCGGCGGTCGTTCGAGGCCGTCTTCCCCTGGGGGCCCGCGCCGGGCGGCGGTCCGTTCCACGGGGTCACGGGCTGGGCCTCCGCCGTGCTCACCGAGGGCGTGCTCGTCCCCGCGGGCAACGGCTACCGCTTCGCCGACGAGGAGTTCGCCGACTGGATCCAGGGCGTGCACCTCGACCTGGACGCCGCCCTGCGGTCCCTGCTCCACCACGAGGACCCGTCCGCGGAAGCCGCCGGGCACCTTCCGTCCGCTCCCGCCGTGCCCGGCGCGCGCCGCCGTGACCGCACCGTCCCGGACGCGGACGCCTCCCTCCCTGTGCCCCGGCACCGCGTCGGGCCCCTGGTGCAGGCCCTCCTCCTGCTGGGCCGCCGACGCGGAGCCGGAGCGCTCGCCCTGTACCTGGAGGAACTCGTCCTCGGCATGGACGTCCCCGGGCCCGCGCCGGGGGACGCCCCCGGAGCCGGAGCCGGAGTTGGTACCGGGGCGGGGGCGGGGGGCGAGTCCGACGACTCCGCCTGGTGGGCCGGCCGCCTCGTCGCCGGCACGCTGCTGCGGGTGCCCGACGCCGTCCCGTACACCGGGCTCCTGCGCCTCCTCGCCGACCGGATCGTGGCCTGGCGGGAGTGCGGCGCACGCGTGCCGGGGGAATTCGGGCCCGCGTTCTGGGAGGCGCTGGCCCTGCCCGAGGAGGAGCGGCTCGAACTGCTCGGCCGGCTGGTCGTGGCGGACGGCGACGAGGCCGGTCCCGGCCGCTACCTCGACGTCGTGGCCCGGCTGCTCGCCGCCGCCCCGAGCGCCGTACAGCCCCACCTCACCGACTGGTTCGACGACGAGCGGCCCCTCCCCGCGACGCCCGACGCGACCGTGGCGACCGCCGCGCAGGCGCTGCTCTACGCCCACCGGCGGCGCGACCCGGACGCCCTCACGGAAGCGCTGGCCGGCCGGCCGCACCGGCGCGCGGACGAACTGCTCGCGACGCTCGCCGAGGAGGAGCCCGCCGCCGTCTGCCGCGCGGTGGACCGCTGGGCCCACGACGACCGCCCGGTACGAAGGGCGGCGGCGATGACCTACGGACTGCGCGTGGCACCGTGGGTCCGAACCGAGGCCGACCGCGCCCTGCTGCGGTACGCGGCCGGGGCCGTCCTCGCCCGCGCCGCCGACGGCGCCCTGCACAGCGCCGCGCTCGCCCTCCTCGTACGGGACCCGAGCACCCGGGTCGACCACCTCCACCGGGCCCTGGAGCGGTGCGCGGCCGGCGACCCCGGGTTGCCCGCGAGCGCGCTGCTCCCCGCCCTCGTCACCGACCCGGATCCGGTGCTCGACGCGCTCGGGGCCCGGCTGCGCCGCCCGGACCAGGACGCCGGCGAGGATCTGCGCGCCCTCGCCGACGTCACCGTGCCCGCCCTGGCCCGCCGCGTCGCCGCGCTGGTGCACGAGACGGTCGTACGGGTCCCGGCGGAGCACTGCCCCGAGGCGGCCGACCGGGTCCACGCGCACCTGGCCGCGTACGTCGACCGCTGCCTGGAGCACGGCCCCGCGGCGCGCGCCGCTCTCCTCCCCCTGGTCGAAGGTGTGCTGGAGGGGACCTCCGCGCGGGTGCGGGCCGTGCTCGCCGAGGTCCTGGCCGGGCCGGGCCGCCCGGAGTCCCGCCCCCTGCGGAACGAACTCATGGATCTCCTGCTCGCCTGCGAGAGCGATCCGCTCGTCCTCGACGCACTGCTGCGCGCCGCGGTGACGGGCGCCGGAGTCCTCCTTGACACGGACGAACACGCCCGCGCGCTCGTCCACCGCGTCGGCCTGCGGTTCCTGCGAACGCCCGCCGGGGCGGCCCGCTTCGACCGCGCCCTGATCGACGTCGCCCTCCACGACCCCGGATTCGCCGCCCGCCTCGTACAGTGGCTCGACGAGGAGCCCGCGACGTGGGTGGCGATGGTCGGCCCCAGCGCCCGCCACACCCTGGGGCAGCTGGCCACCGCCTCCGCACCGGGACGGGACGGAACCGCCCCGGACGCCCACCCGGCGAACCGGACCGACGGTCCTCCCGGACCCCGCCCCGGCACCCGTGCCGAGCCTCTGATCGGGCAGGACGCCTGAGACGGCCGTCCCGGAGCGGGCCGGGACGGCCGGCCCGGCGCTCCGGTCCGCACGTGCCGCCCGTCACAGCCTCCATGCCGATGCAAGCCGGGAGCACGCGGCATGGCACCCTTAGACCTGCGTAATGAGGCAATCACGGACACGGGTTCGACAAGGAGCGGTCACAGTGCAGCGCTGGCGTGGCTTGGAGGACATCCCCCAGGACTGGGGACGCAGCGTCGTCACCATCGGCTCCTACGACGGGGTCCACCGGGGGCACCAGCTGATCATCCGGCACGCCGTGGAACGCTCCCGCGAGCGGGGCGTCCCCTGCGTCGTGGTCACCTTCGACCCCCACCCCAGCGAGGTCGTGCGCCCGGGCAGCCATCCGCCGCTGCTCGCCCCGCACCACCGTCGCGCCGAACTGATGGCCGAGCTGGGCGTGGACGCGGTGCTCGTCCTGCCGTTCACCACCGAGTTCTCGAAGCTGTCGCCCGCCGACTTCGTCGTCAAGGTCCTGGTCGACAAGCTGCACGCGAAGGCCGTCGTCGAGGGCCCCAACTTCCGCTTCGGCCACAAGGCCACCGGCGACGTCGCCTTCCTCGCCGAGCAGGGCAAGACGTACGACTTCGAGGTCGAGGTCGTCGACCTGTACGTGACCGGTGACGCCGGGGGCGGGCAGCCGTTCTCCTCGACGCTCACCCGGCGCCTCGTCACCGAGGGCGACGTCGAGGGCGCGAGCGAGATCCTCGGCCGCCCGCACCGCGTCGAGGGCATCGTCGTGCGCGGGGCGCAGCGGGGCCGCGAGCTCGGTTTCCCCACCGCCAACGTCGAGACGCTGCCGCACACCGCGATCCCCGCCGACGGCGTCTACGCCGGCTGGCTGCACGCCCAGGGCGAGGCCATGCCGGCGGCGATCTCCGTCGGCACGAACCCGCAGTTCGACGGCACCGAGCGGACGGTAGAGGCGTACGCCATCGACCGTGTCGGCCTCGACCTCTACGGGCTGCACGTCGCCGTCGACTTCCTCGCCTTCGTCCGGGGCCAGGCCAAGTTCGACTCCATCGAGGCTCTGCTCGAGGCCATCTCGGACGACGTGAAGCGCTCCCGGGAGCTGATCGGGGCGTACGAGGCGAGGTAGCGCCCGCGCGTCGGCGCTCGCCAGCCGGCCGGGGTGCCCACGAACCGGGAGAGCGGGCCCGCGTCGTTCACACGACGCGGGCCCGCTCTCTCGTCGGCGCTACTGGTGAGGAGGCGGCGGCGGGCTTCCCGGCTGCGGGTACTGCGGGTACGGCTGGGGTTGGGGTTGCGGCTGGGGCTGGGGTTGTGGGGGCGACTGGGGCTGTCCCTGCGGCGGCTGCTGCGGGTAACCCTGGCCCGGCTGGCCCGGCTGGCCCGGCTGGGCGTACGGCTGGCCGGGGTAGGGCTGCTGCGGGGCAGGGTGTCCCTGGCCGGGGTAGGGGCCGCCCGGCACGGGCTGTCCGGGCGCCGGCTGACCGGGGATCTGCTGACCCGGCAACGGAGGCGCGGCCACCGGGGGCGGGTTGCCGTCCGACGTCCACAGCCCGTGCGACTGCTGATGCCGTGCGATGTCCTCGGCGACCATGGCCGACAGGTTGAAGTACGCCTCACGCACCTTCGGGCGCATCATGTCCAGGTCGACCTCAGCGCCCGCGGCCAGGTGCTCGTCGAAGGGCACGACCACGACACCGCGGCACCGCGTCTCGAAGTGGCTGACGATGTCCTCCACCTTGATCATCTTGCCGGTCTCGCGCACCCCTGAGATGACCGTGATGGACCGCGACACGAGATCCGCGTATCCGTGCGCCGAGAGCCAGTCCAGCGTCGTACTGGCGCTGCTCGCACCGTCCACGGACGGGGTCGAGATGATGATCAGCTGGTCGGCGAGGTCGAGCACGCCGCGCATGGCGCTGTAGAGCAGACCGGTACCCGAGTCGGTGAGGATGATCGGGTACTGCCTGCCCAGGACGTCGATGGCGCGCCGGTAGTCCTCGTCGTTGAAGGTCGTGGAGACGGCCGGGTCGACGTCGTTGGCGATGATCTCGAGCCCCGAGGACGCCTGCGAGGTGAACCGCCTGATGTCCATGTAGGAGTTGAGGTACGGGATCGCCTGTACGAGGTCGCGGATGGTGGCCCCGGTCTCACGGCGCACGCGGCGGCCGAGCGTACCGGCGTCCGGGTTGGCGTCGATCGCGAGGATCTTGTCCTGCCGCTCGGTGGCGAGCGTCGAACCCAGCGCCGTCGTGGTCGTCGTCTTGCCGACGCCGCCCTTGAGGCTGATGACCGCGATCCGGTAGCAGGAGAGCACCGGCGTCCGGATCAGCTCCAGCTTCCGCTGCCGCTCCGCCTCCTCCTTCTTGCCGCCGAGCCTGAACCGCGACGAACCCGCCGTCGGCCTGCCGCTCTTGGCCTTCTGCCGCTTGTTGTTGAGCAGCCGGTCGGAGGACAGCTCCACCGCGGCGGTGTAACCGAGGGGCGCGGCGCTCGGGTTGGTGGGTTGTCGCTGGTCGTGCTGGATGGGCTGCGGCCAGGCGGCTCCGGTACGGGGGTCGACCGGGGGCTGGGCCTGGGGCTGGGGGTGCTGAGCGGGCTGCGGGTGCTGAGCGGGCTGCGGGTGCTGGGGATGCTGCGCCTGGGGCGGTTGCGGTGCCTGGGGCGCGTGAGGGTGTCCCGGCTGACCGGGCTGCTGACCGGGTTGGGGCTGCTGCTGCGGGAAGCCGTAACCGGCCTGGGGGCTGGAGGGCTGGGGCGCCGCGGGCTGCGGAGTGGCGGGAGACGGGAGCGGGGCACCCGGCTGCGGGAACCCGTAGCCGCTGCCCTGCGGGGCGGGCGGAGGCGGCACCGGTGCGCCGCCCTGCGGGGGGAAGCCGTAGCCGGCCGGCTGATCCGGAACACCGGGCGCCGCGGGAGGAGCGGACGGGGAGGCGGGAGCCGGGGCCCCGGTCTGCGGGAACCCGTAGCCGCCCTGGGGTGCGGCCGGTGCGGGAGCGGTCGGACCGGGGGTCACGGGCGGCGCCGGGGTCGGCGCGGGCGCCGGGGCGGGTGGGTTCCATGCGGCGGGCGCGGGCGCGGGCGCGGGCTGCGGCGCCTGCGGCGGGTACGCCGACTGCTGCTGGGGCGGCACGCCCGGAGCGGGCTGCGCGGCCGTGGGCGGCTGCTGCGGCGCTTCGGGCGCCGGTGCCGTCGGCATCGGCCACTGCGGCGCCGGAGCGGGCGCGGCGGGCTGGTACGCCGGGGGCAGCGGCGGAAGCCCGGCCTGCGGTGCGGGGGGAGGGGCCCAGGCGGGCGGCGCGTCCTGTATCCCGGCGTCGGGTCCGGCACCTCCGTCGGCCGGGACGGCGGGAACCGCGTCCTCGGGGACGGCGTCCGCCAGGACGGCATCCTCGGGAACGGCGTCCGCCGGCTCGCCACCGGTGCCCGCCGCGACGACGGGGACGGCAGGAGCGGCGTCGGCAGGACGGGGATCGGTGGGAGCGGCGTCGGCGGGGAGGGAACCGGTGGGAGCGGCGTCAGTGGGGACGGAACCGGTGGGAGCGGTGTCAGTGGGGACGGAACCGGGCGCGGCGGTAGAGGCGTGGGATGCCACGACTTCCGAGAGCGCCTCCGACGAGCTGTCACCCGCCGTCGCCGTCGCCGTCGGGGCCTGCGGAGCCTCGGGGGAGGCGGACCCCTCCGGGGTCTCCGGTGCGGGCCCGGCGTCGCTCCCCGCCGCGACGTCCTCGGTATCTGCGGCGACGGCACCCGCCGTGACGGCATCCGCCGCGTCACCGTCGGTCACGGCCCCACCGGCCCCGTCGGTCCCAGCGCCCTCGGTCACGGCCCCGTCTGCCCCGTCGGTCGTGACGGCGTCCGTCGGGCCGGCCGCCGGGTCCACGGGAGCGGCGTCGTCGGCAGCCGTACCGCCGGTGAACTCCGGTACCGCCGTGACCGGTTCCGGCATCCTGAGTGCGAAGTCCCCGCCTGCCACCTCGGCTGCGGGGCCGGGCGAGGGGGCGGGTGAGGGCGGCGCGGGAACGTCGGCGGCCGGGGCGGCCGCCGGTTCCCCGGCGTCCCGGCCCTCGCCCGAGCGCTCCGCGATCTCACGCTTCAGAGCGGCCGAGGAGAAGCGCATGGTCGCGCCGCTCTCCAGATCGCCGTTCCCCGTCCCGGAATCCGCCTCGGCGGGCGCGGGAGCCGAGGGTGCCCAGGCGGGTGGCGGCTCCTGGGCCGCCTCCGCCTCGTCACCGGACTCACCCGGAGCACCGGCGTCACCCGGACCGTCCGGACCGTCCGGTCCGGCCGCACCTCCCGACGCGTTCTGCGTGTACCAGGCAGGCGGCGCGTAGTCGATGGTGAACTCGCCCGTCGTCTCGATGGCGGACTCGGCGTCGGGCTGGTCATCGCCGGGTGTGGCCCAGCCCCCGCGGATCCCGTCCCGATCGCTGTTCACAGTTCCTCCTGGTGTGGTCGAGCACCTTCAATGCCGTGCGGGGCGCCCGTCGTGTCGTCCGAACCCGTGCGAAACGCGTCCGAGCCCGTTCGAACTCGCACGCTCCCGCACACTCCTGAAGAAGTCCGCACCGAAGCCGTCCGAGCTGTTCCGAGCCCTGTCTTCCGCTCGGAGTCGTTCGGATGCGTACGGCCGAAGCCCTCAGAAGTCGTTCGGGGTGCCGTCCGAAACGACCGGTCCCCCAAGAGACGCGAGCAGTCCGTCCACGGGTTCCGAGCCGCGCCCCGGTCCCAGCCTAATCACCACGAGCGCCCCCGTGGCAGGCCCGTCCGCCCGTCCGCGCGGGACCGTTCCGCCCCGCGCCGTCCGCTGGTGACCGACGCCCACGCGTCCACTCGGGCCAAACCGGGCCATAGTGGTCGACGAGTCACCCTGATACGCGGGTGAAAGGTCCGGAAACATCCAATACCCCTCGCAAAGAGGCTCCTTCGGGCCCGCCCTCGTCAGTCCATTCTTCGTGGCATACCGAACAAGCCCGTCTCGGAGTCCGTCGGCTGCGTCATCACGTACTGCCGATCGCGGTCGGCGCACCACAGGGTGACGCCGTCGACGAGCGTGGGCAGCGACTCGACGTCCGCCCGGGGCAGCGCCATCGTGCGCCCGATCTCCGCGGCCTCGTCCGGCGACACCCGCTGGACACCCACCAGCCGCGCCTGCCGCAGCAGTCGAGGGGCCACCGGGCTCAGATACGGCAGCAGCGTCAGCACCGACTGCCAGGGCCCGGAGACCACCCGCCCGCGCGGCGGCCGCATCCCGCAGTCGCGGACCACCAGCACGGGACTGCCCGCCGAGGCGCCCTGCGGCGGGACCCGGCCGACGTCGTGCACGGACATCCCGTTCTGCCCGCCGCCCATGGCGTGCACCATCTGCATCCAGGACTGCGGGCGTCCGGTCTCCACGGCCACCCGCGCACCCGTGGCCGCCGCCCTCAGCGCGAGCACCTGCGCGGTCCACAGGCCGCCGATGAGGACGACGTCGTACGGCGTGGGCCGGTTGAGCCCCAGCACGGCCGGCCGGCCCTCGGCGTCCACCCCTATGACCACACCGTCGTCCCCGATGGGCAGCGCGAGCGCGTCCAACTGCTCCGCGGACAGCGCATGCCGTCCGTGCCGGGGACCGATGAGCCCGAACCCGCTGCGCAGCAGGCCCCGTGGACGCCCGCCGGGCGCCGGGTCCCCCGTCACGTCGGGAGACCCGGGCACCGCCGTCGGTCCGCCGGGCGGGGGAGCTCCGTTCATCGTCCTCGCCTGTCCGTGCGCCCCCGCGGGGCCCGTCGTGCGCGGGCTGGTCGTGGCCATCAGCGGGCACCTCCGAGGGGGAGCGTGGCGAGCACACCGGGCAGCTGCTCGCGGTCGAGCCGGGCGAGCCCCGCACCGGCCTGTCGCGCCGCGTCCTCCAACGCGCGCCGCGCCGCGACGAGTTCGTCGTCGTCACGACCGGTCACGCGCAGGTGGCCGCAGAACGACACCTCCTGACGCTCGCCCGGCCGCAGCGCCAGACTGAAGGTGGTCGCCAAGGTGGGGACGGCGGTGAGCAGTCCGACCAGTTGCGGCAACGAGGGTCCCGTGCCGCCGCCCAGCGAGGGCCAGCGGCGCACCCAGTACGTGGTGTGCCGACGGCCGTCGCAGCGCCAGCTGCGGCCCGACTCCTCAGTCCGCCGCTCCGGACGGTCGCCGCGGCCCGCCTCCGCGGTCACCAGGGGGTCGGCGCACGCCGAGGTGGCCAGCGCCGCGGTCAACTCCTCCTCGTTGAGCACGGTCGCCCTGAAACCCGCCCCGGTAAGGCGGCTCGCCAGATGATCTGCCGTGCGCACGACGCACTTCTGTGCCCCGGTCCGCCCTCCGCCGCGCGCGGCCACGGCCTCGGGGCACAGCTCCGGATCGAGCTTCAGCGCGATCCAGGTGATCCGCACGGCGGGGGCACCGGTCTGCGCCTGCAACGGGGCGTAGTTGCTGACGGCCACGGACTGCCGGGGCAGATGCAGCGCGGGTGCGGGCTGGGTGTGCAGCACTATCTGCGCCGACTCCAGCCGGATGCCGTCGACGTCCAGAGCGTCCCGCACCAGCCCGAGCGGCAGTGGCTGCCGGCTCCGCTCCGCCCGCAGCGCGGTCGCGTCGGCCTCCACCTGGAGCACGGCGGTGAAGAACGTGCCGTCCCCGACCAGTCCCACCGGCCGCTGGTCCCTGCCCCCGTACGTGCAGGTCCGCAGGCTCGGGTCGCACTCCACGGCCGGAGCGAGCCCTGGTTCCGTCCCCGCGGGCACCGGCGACTGGGCGGCCCGCCGCCTCCGCGCCCGCAACGCCCGCGCCGTACCGAGCCATTCGGGCAGGGAGCGTCCACGCCGCCGTACGACCGCGAGCAGCACCAGGGTGACCGCCACGACGGCCGCCGGGGCCAGCGCCAGCGGGCCGACCACCCACCCGGCGAGCAGCACCGCGGCCGCGATCTCGATCAGTACGATCCGTTGCAGCCGGAACGATCCGGGCCTCCCGGCACGCGATCCGAGGTGCGGGGCGGCCGCCGCCGGAGGAGCGGCCGGAGCGTGCGGCCGTCGGCCGGAGGGCTGGGGGAGAGGCGCCGCCGTGCCCCGCGTCCCGGACCGGTCACGCGACCGCGTCCGCGGTCCGGAAGCCATCACTTCGTCCCCCCGCTTTCCTCACGACTCACTGCAATCGCCCCGCCGCACAGGGCCCTTGAGGCCCCGGTACCCTACCCGCTCCGCAGACCCCTCCCGTCACCAGGCATAGTAGGGGCCCGGTCTGACAACGGAGGGCGGGGACGGTGACCCCCGAGCGCCGCCCAGGCGAGACACGGGGAGACTCAGGCACACATGGCATCTCGGCGGGACCAGCTCAACGCCTACACCTTCGCGAAGCGCCGCATGCTCGCGGCCTTCGTCCAGTCGTCGCCCGACGGCTCGGAGGAAGGGGCACCGCGCCCGCTGCGCGCCGTGGTCCCCGGCACCATCGTGGGTGTCGTCATCATGGCCGTCTTCGGCGCGTGGGGGATGTTCAAACCGACCGCGCCGCAGGGCTGGGACACGCCCGGCGAAAAGGTGATCATCGCCAGCGACTCCACCACCCGCTACGTCGTCCTGAGGACCGACGGCAAGGTCCAGTTGCACCCGGTCCTCAACATGGCCTCCGCGAAACTCCTCCTCGTCCCCGGCAAGGGCGAGGTCGTCACCGTCGACGAGTCCGTCCTCGACAAGGGCGACATCCCGCACGGCGTCACCATCGGCATCCCGTACGCCCCCGACCGGCTGCCCTCCGGGAAGGAGGCGGGCGCCCCGAAGCGCTGGGCCGTGTGCGAGCGCCCGGGCGCGGGCGGCAGGTCGATCCAGAAGGCCGCGTTCGTCCTCGCCTCCCGTGACATGAAGCGGACCGAGGGCACCGAGCGCCTGCACGGCGGCGAGATGATGTACGTCGCCGCCCCGGACGGGACCCGCTACATCGTGGACGCCGGCGGCACCGCGTACGAGGTCGACAGGGACGACGAACTGCTGCTGCGCGCCACCGTCGGCGCCGGACGCGCCCCCCAAAAGGTGTCGGACGAGTGGATGGAGACCCTCCATCAGGGTGATCCCGTCGGCTTCCCGAAGGTGGACGGGCGGATCGGCGCCGACGCGGGCGTCCAGGGCAGTCTGCCCGCCCGGGCCAACCGGGTCGGCATCGTCCTCAGGGCCCTCGACGGCGCCACCGAGCAGTACTACGTCGTCGAACAGGGCAAGGTCGCCCCCGTCTCGGACTTCACCGCCAAGCTGCTCCTGTCCGACCGTGCCCTGACGAGCCTCGGCAAGGAGGCGGGCAAGGCCATCGAGGTCAGCGCGGGCGCCTTCGTCCCCAGCCCGGTCGAGTTCGCGGCCGGTCACCACTGGCCGAGCCACTGGCCGAAGGCCGTCAACGAGGCGGACTCCTCGCACGGCAGCCGCAACACCGTCTGCAACGTCCTGCGCGACGTCGGCGACGACGGCGGAACCACGCTCAGCACCTGGGCGGGTACGGACTTCCCCGCCACCCTGCCCACCGGCTCCTCCAGCGCCTACGTCACCCCCGGGTCCGGCCAGCTCTACCGCCAGTTCCAGGGCAAGGAGACCGAGGCGGGCGGCGTCTTCCTCGTCACCGACACCGGGCTGCGGTACGCCATGCAGTCCAACGCCGACAGCGACAAGGAGGACGCGGGCATCGGCACCACGGCCAAGGAGCGCAAGGACCTCCAGCAGGAGGCGAAACTCGCCCAGACCCGCCTCGGATACGCCGACGTCGACCCGGCCCGCATCCCCGTCGCCTGGTCCTCGTTCCTGTCCACGGGCCCCCGCCTGTCGACCACGGCGGCCCGCCAGCCGCAGGGCTCGTAGGAAGGAGGGCGACCATGGCGTACGAACCCACCCCACGCCCCCTCCGTACGGTGGCCGTTCTCCATACGGTGACAGTCCTCCGTACGGTGGCCGTCTTCCGTAGGGTGGCCGCGACGGCGGCGACCGCCGCCCTCGCCTGCGCCCCGCTGGTCCTCGCGTCCCCCGCCTCCGCGGACACGTCCACCGGCCAGTGCACGTTCCCCAACAAGAAGTACGCGGGCCGCCCCTGGTCCCTCCAGCGCGTCCTCCTCGACGAACTGTGGCGCCAGTCCAAGGGCAAGGGCGTACGCGTGGCGGTGATCGACACCGGCGTCGACGTGCACAACCCCCAGCTCACCCACGCCGTCGACACCGGCGCCGGCCGCAACCTCCTTCCCCGGAAGCTGAAGGACGACAACGGCGACCCCGTCCCGCGCGGCAAGGAGAACGGCACGACGGACACCGTCGGCCACGGGACCCGCGTCGCCGGCATCATCGCGGCCCGCCCCGCCGAGAAGACCGGCTTCGTCGGCCTCGCCCCCCAGGCCACGATCATCCCCATCCAGCAGAACGACGCGGAGGGCCACGGCACCGCCGAAACCCTCGCCGACGCCATCCGCTACGCGATCCGGGCCAAGGCCGACGTCATCAACATCTCCCAGGACACGTCCAACGCGGTGAAGCCGGGCTCCGCCCTGAAGGACGCCGTGGACGCCGCCCTGGCCCAGGGGATCGTCGTCGTCGCCTCCGCCGGCAACGACGGGCTCGGCGGCAACGTCAAGCGCACCTACCCGGCGTCCTACGAAGGCGTCCTCGCCGTCGCCGCCTCCGACCGCAACAACGAACGCGCCCCCTTCTCCCAGTCCGACGAGACCGTCGACGTCGCGGCACCCGGCGTCGACATGATCTCCACCGTCCCCCGGGGCGGCCACTGCTCCGACAACGGCACCAGCTTCTCCGCCCCGTACGTGGCGGGAGTCGCCGCGCTCATCAAGGCGAAACACCCCGACTGGACCGGCCGCGAGATCGTCGCCCAGATCGAACAGACCGCGGAACGCTCCATCGCCGGGCACGACCGCCTGGTCGGCTGGGGCGTCGTCGACCCCGTCCGCGCGCTCACGGAGGACGACGCCCCCGTCGAGTCCCCCCACCCGCACGAAGGCCTGACCCGGGCCGAGGCCCCCACCCCCGCCGAGCTCCAGCTCGGCGAGACCCCGGACGAACGCAACACCCGCCTCGCCACGTACGCGGCGGTGGCCGCCGGAGTCCTGGTCGCGGGCCTCACCGGCGCCGCGATAGCCACCCGCGACGCCCGCCGCAGAAGGGGCCCCCTCACCAGGCCCCGGGACAACGCTTAGCCACAGCCGAGGGTCTTCACGGTGGCGGGCATGTAGGCGCGCATGAACCGTTCGATGTCTTTCCGCTCAGGGCGATTCTTGACGCCCTGGTGCAGTTTGATGGCGAGCGTGAAGTGGTCCCCGCCGCTGGTCTTGCAGTGTGTGGTGGCGATGGCACCGTCGTCGGCGAGTACCGCGTCGTCAGCGAGGTCGATGCGGTGGGCGTTCTGCAAACCGGTGACCGAGTTGTCGGGCGACGCGGCGGCAAGGGGGTCCATGCTTCCCCCGTGCCAGGCGAACTTGAAGCTGAGGGCCTCGCGCTTGCCCACGAGCAGGACGCACCAGGATGAGCCCGCGGCAGCCCGGTCCACGCGGTTCCACTCGGTGATCTCCCCCGGCGACTGGAAGAGGGGCCTGGAAAGATCTTCGTCGACAGGCGTCCCGCAAAGTGACGAAGGGATACGGCGATCCGGCGACCGAGCGCCGCACGAGACCGCAGCAGTGGTCATCAGCAAGGCGAGCGTGGCCAAGCGAGCAGCGCGGACGTGTCGGGTACTCAACTCGCCCCCTGGCCCGAAACCCCGGTAGACCGGGCCAGCCCGTCATTGGAAGCCCGCTCGATGGTGGTCTGGGCAGCGAAGCCCCCCGAGCCGGGATGCGCCTTCTGCCATTCTCCGGCGATGGCCATGAGCTGGCCGTTTCTCCTGCGGTAGATGCTGATGCTGCGGTCCTCCGCTCTCTCGTCGAGGCGCTGCTGCTCGTCCGCGAGCCATTTGTCCGTCACGTAGTCGAACCCTTGCTGCACGTCGTCGCTGCCGACCGGCAGGTAGCTGATGGCTCTGTCGAAGATCCACTTGTCGTCCCAGGCGGCGGTGTCCGGGTCGCCGAGAGCCTGAGCACGACTTCCTTCCAGGAACCCGACGGTCCTGCCCGCCCGGATGAGGGAATCCTCCGGATTCCTCTGACCGGGCTCATGGATCTCGGCGACCATCGTCCGATTCAGCCCGCCATTGAGCTCGCCGTAGGCATGCTGGTCCTTGGACACCTGTTTCATGACCTCGAAGAGCCGGTCCTGCGGGACCGGAGAATCCGACATGTCGACGCTGCTCGCGGCGGCGTGAACCGTGTCCCCGTGGTTGACGAGAATCCTGGCGACGGGCTCCCGCAGTGAGGCAGGAAAGTCGTCCCCGTTGGCGGCGAGATACTTCAGGGACGACCTGAAGACCGCGTCGTTGTCCTTCGAATGGGGGACGAACACCCCATGCCTGTCGGACGGATCGATCCCCGTCGCCGCCGCCTGGAGCGCCGCTCCGAAGCCCGCCCGGTCGTCAGCGTCCAGTGCATCGCTGTACGTGGAGACCTTCGTACCGTCCCGCTCCTGGACGACGACCTTCCAGTCCCGCTCCTCCATCAGGTACTTCATCCGGTCGTCCGACTTGAGATAGGCCGCCGCGGTGTCCGGATCATGACTCATGACGCCGAGTACGCCGTCCAACGGGTCGTTGGCGAACCAGCCCCCGCGTCTACCGCTGTACGGGCCCTTCATGTCCCACACGTCGGGGTTCTTCCTCTCCGCCGCGATGATGTCGTCGCTCACGTCCTCCAGGAACTGAGGCGCGTACCCGTGCCCCTTCCCCATGAGCGTGACCAGGGACTGATATCCCCGGACCTTGTCGAGCCGTCCGTCGTGGAACGCGGTCCGAATGCGCTCGCCCCCCGCTTTCCGCATATCGGCGCGCCAGCCCTTGTACCACCCCGACCTGGTGTCCCGCGTGGCCGTGGCGAGCGTGCGGGCGAGCCCGGACTCGATGGCGGAGAAATCGCCGCTCCGCTTGCCGCCCCGGGCATGGATGAGGTCGTTGAGCCGGTTCGTCATCCTGATCGTCCCGCCGGCTCCGAGTCCGTCGAGGAACGTACGGCTGAACGCCTTGTCGTCGCCGTTGTCGCGAAATACCCGCCGCAACTCCGCGATGTCGCTGCCCGGCAGATCCGCACCGCCGCTCAGTCTCATGGCGATCTCGTCGGCTGCCCGGGCCTCGTACTTCTCGATGTCGCCGAGAGCACGGGAGTTGAAGCCGTTGAGCGTGCCGTCGCAGACGTCCGCGTCCACGACCACGGCCGCCAGGGCGAGTTCGGCCCCTTGATCGGCGTCCCCCACCGCCCGGACCGCCCGATCGAGACGCTGCTGCCAAGAGGCCGCGTCCGTAGCCGTAGCTTTGCCCTTCCCGCCCTGCCGGTCGGCATCGTGGGAGACCACGCCCCGTTCGGAAACCCTCATGCCCGCGTCGAAGGCGGCCTGCCGAACGGCCCGCACAGCACCGCGCAGATCGACGAACTGCGTGTGGGCGTCGCGCAGGAGCGAGGCGAGTGCTCTCGCCTCGGTCTGGGCGGCCCGGAACTGTTCGAGGGTGATGTCGAACCGCGCGTTGGCGGCATCGGCGCTGAGTCCCTGCCAGGACTGCCCCATGGAGACCCCGTGCACGGCCCGCCCATAATGTGCTTCCCGCTTCCCGAACTCCGCGGCCATGCCGTCCCAGCGGTCGGCGGCAGCGGTGAGGGCGGAGAGGTCGGTGGTCATGATCTCGTGATAGGTCGGCATGGTTCCTCCTAGAGCCGGTCGAGCCCGGACGGCCGGCGCAGCTGGGCACCGACCCCGATGTCGGTCTTCTGGAAGAGAACGGCGGTGTTCCCGAGCGCCCGCTTCTCGGACCCGAGCCGGTCCAGCAGCGCCTTGACCTGATCACCCCATGCCGCGTGCGCCTTCTTCAAGGCATTCGATGTCGCCCAGCCGTCACCGTCCTTGGCGCCGAAGGCCTTCACCGCGGCGGCGGTCTCCTGATCGGCCCATTCCCCGGCCTTCCTGGTGTCCGGTTCAAGACGCTCCTCGATGGCGTGGGCGGCGGCCTTCTTCTCCGAGGGGCTGGAGGCGAGATCAGGCCGCCCTTGGGCGGGTCCTTGCCGCAGACCGGGAACGGCGTCCGCACGCTCACTGCCCTCTCGCCCGGCCACCCGCCCCCGTGCCCGCTCCCACTCGTCCCACGTCATGGCAGGACTCCTCCCTCGGCGCTTCACTCACGGTCACATTAGCGATCCGAAGCGTAGCCAGAGCGTGGCGCGTGGAGGCGGCGCGAAAGGGGAGCCGCGTACGAGCCGCCCTGCCCGGACAGGGCAACGGGGCGTCGCGATGCCACCCGTTCGTGGGACGCGGGACGAAGGACCGTGCGCGACCGCAACGGCCCCGGTGTTCGCGCTGGCCGGTTATCGCCGTCCAGGCGGGCGCGGTCGGCGGTGAGGAACTTCCTTGACTGAGTAGCCGTACTCATGCCGACCGCCCGTCGACCGTCTAGCCTCTCGACGGGTCGTTGAGACGATGGCCGTAGCGCGTGGGGCAGGGGCGCGGTGGAGGAAGGGTGAAGCTTCGCCCGGTGGCGACCGGCTTGTGGCAGAGGGCAGTTGGGGCTGTCACAGGAGGTGACTAGAGTGGTGGCGTTGCGGAAAGGAACGTTCGGGGGCTGTGCGCCGCGAGCCGGACGAGGGGCAGCGAAACGGGGAGGGAAGGCATAGTGCTTCCTGCGGACATGGTGGGGGGCGTCTCCGCGTCCAGGGCCGCGAACCTGAAGGCCGGCAATGAGGTCCTGTCGGCCTTCCAGAAGCGGGTGACCACCCTTCTGGCCGAGTTCGAGAACTCCGCGGGCAGCGCGACCAAGGTGGGGTCCCAGAGGATCGCCCGGACCTCTCTGCGCAGCGACAGCGTGTGCTTCGTCGAGGCCGACGGTCTGTTCGCGGAGTACGAGCGGGTGCACGAACGCCTCACCTCGCTCGTCAAGACGCTGGGCCTGCAGATCGAGGCCACGGGCATCGCCGTACAGGGCGCCAAGGTCGGCTTCAACGCTCTCGAGGACGACCTCCGGCATCGCTTCTGGGAGATCCAGACCGAGCTCCAGCGTGAAGAGGACACGACTCAGCGGGAGAAGGACGGCAAGCCCCGCGAGAAGCTGTCCGACAACGACACGTCCAAGGGTGGGTATCGCTGATGTCCGGCGGCAGGAACCACGACGAGCGGCACCAGGAAGATCTGCGGGACGTGGCCGCCCAGGTCTACGTCACCGACGCCAGGACCGCGATGGCGGACCTCCTGGACGGCACGTTCTTCAGCGGCGTGGCGCGGCAGGGCCGCTCCAGCTTCGAGGACTGCGAACTGAACAGCCTGCTCGACATGGTCCACCGGACGAAGCCGGAGGACCTGGAGAGCGTGGGCAAGGCCCTCTGGGACGCCCGGGACGCCATCAAGTCGGCCGCCGACGAGCTCAGTGGCCACATCGACCGTGTGGAATGGGTCGGCGAATCCGGGGACGCGTTCCGCAGCTGGGGCCGGAAGCTGGTCAACAACACGCACGCCCTGTCCACCTTCGCGGATGTCGCGGGCGACCAGATCACAGCGGCGGGCACGGGACTGGCGTCGGTGATCAGCGCGATGCCCCCGCGCGACGACCGGGCCGACCCCAAGTCGGTCGACGACATCCCGGTGGCGAAACGGGTCGACGGCAACGAGGAGTACGCGGCCGCGCTGAAGACGGAGAAGCACCGCCAAGAGGCGATCAACCAGATGAACCGCCTGGCGTCCTTCTACGCGGTATCGAGAGACACCCTGGCGACCCAGGAACCCCCGAAGTTCGAGTCGATGCCGGATGTGGGGGTGCCGAAGGCGGAATCGGCGCTCAATGTGGGGCCTCAGGACAAGCAAAAGGCCGAAGGGAGCGGAACCCTCGCCGGCACGGTCGATGCCGCCACAAGCGTCCACCACTCCCCACATTCGGGTACCGATGCTGCCCGCTTGAGCGACGGCACGCGCTCCCTGCAGGAGGTGCACGTTTCCCCGTCCTCGCCCGATCGGCAGGTGGGTACAGAGATTGACAGCGTCAGCACGGTGCCGCAGAACGGTAGCTCTCCCCCCAGCGCGTCGTTGCATGCTCAAGGCGTCCCGTCGGGGACGGGGGAGACGAGTCCCCCGTTCCTCACCGGCAGCGGTAACCCTGTGATGTCGGGACCAGTCGGTTCTCCACCGGCGTACCGTGCTGGACCACAGCAGGCGGCCTCAGCACAGGGGCGGCCCGTCAATACACCTGGTGCCGGCCGAGGCATAACGGGGCGGGGCCCCATCGGTCCGTCCGGCCGTGTCGCTGCCACCGGACAGGGCGCGCCGCGCGGCAACGCGTCACCCGCGGGCCGACCCATGATGGGGCGCGGTATCACCGGCGGCACACCCAGGGCCGGCGGTGCGACGAACGGGCGCGTCGGCAGTCCCGGTGCCACAGGCGCAGGACGCGGCAACGGTGTGGTGGGGGGAAAGCCCACGTCGGGGCCCGTCCCCACCAGGAACACCTCCAGAACGCCGCGCGGCGCGGTCGTCGGAGGCGAGAGCGCCGTCAATCCGCGTACCCCGGCATCTGGAAGCATCGGGCAACGAGGAGTGGTCGGTGCCGCCAGCCCAGCAACCGACAGGGGAACGGGGCAGTCCCGGCGCCGCTCGGCGGGCCGTGGCGACGGTGTGATCGGTGAGCCACGAGGTCGGTCCACGGCAGGGAGCCAGCGGCAGGTTGCTCGACGAAATGAGCGAGACGACCCTCGAAACCAAGAGAGCCAGCGGCGTGACGGATCACCGGCAACCGACTGAACACGAGCGAGGATGTACCGAGGCATGAGGTCAGGGACGCACCGACGCGGCAGTTGGGTCACACCTTCCGCCAGGCGTACCGGAAGGTGGCTGTCTACCGTGTGCGCAGCATTCGGGGCTCTGGCAGCCGTGGTTGTGGGACCAGTTCCTGACGCAACGGCCGACGACGTCCGGTCCCGGCAGTGGTACTTGGACGCGATGGAAGCCGACAACCTGTGGAAGGTGAGCACCGGCAAAGGTGTCAAGGTCGCTGTCATCGACTCGGGAGTCAATCCTGACACTCCATCGCTGAGGGGACAGGTTCTTGTCGACGAGGTCCCGAAGAAGGTTTCGTACCACGTGACCGAGGACTACGCCGGACATGGAACCAGTGTGGCCGAACTGATTGCAGGTACTGGAGCCGGGAGCGGTATAAGAGGCCTTGCTCCGGGTGCGAAGATCGTGCCGTATCGCATTGTCACCACAGGTTTGAAGAACAAGGCGGAGAAGCGGAAAAGTCCTAGCCTGGATGCGGTTATCAGGGCAGTCGCCGACAGTGACGTCAAGATCATCAATATGTCGTTCGGACGGGATTTTGTCGACCCGGACGAGAAAGCGGCAATCGCGTATGCCGCGTCCAAAGGGAAACTGATGTTCGCGAGCGTGGGGAACGACGCTCAGAAGAAAAACTTCATCGGCTACCCGGCTGCCTACCCGCGAGTGGTCGGGGTTTCCGCGGCTGATGACGAGGGAACTGTAGGCAAGTTCTCGGAATCCGGCGCCTACGTGGACCTGGCGGCGCCGGGCCTGGACGTTCCGTTCTGGTGCGACGCGACCTTCCAGTCCCATTGCCAGGACAACGGAACCAGTGCGGCTTCCGCCATCACCTCCGCCACCGCCGCCCTCATCTGGTCCGCTCACCCCGACTGGACGGCCAACCAGGTTCTCCGCGTCATGATCGACACCGCGGGGCGTGACTGGCCGAAGGACCGGCCCAGCAAGTACCTCGGGTACGGCCTGATCCGCCCCGGGCAGGTGCTCCTGGACGGCAAGGGCAAGCCGGGCGCCGCGGATGTCGACCCGCTCACCGACGAGAAGACTCCGGGGGCGGCCGGTGCCGGGGACGCATCGCCGTCCACCTCCGCGTCACACTCCCCGAAGCCCTCGAAGGACGCTGCGGGAAGCCAGGTGGCGGCGGAATCAAGTGCCCAGTCCTCCGACGACAACGACGACACGATGTGGTGGGCGCTCGGGGGAGTGGCGGCCGTCGTGCTGATCGGCGGAGCCGCCTTCGCGGTGGTGCGTTCACGGCGAGGCGCATGACCACAGGACGACTGTTGCCGCACGGGAGAGGCAGGCCATGCGGCAGCAGAGAACGAGCGCCTCATCACCCGGTGACGCGTGAGGAAGACGAAGCCCAGCTACGACAAAGGGAGTGCAGGCATGGCCGGTGGCCGCAAGCTCGACAGCGCTGAAGTATTCAAGCTGGAACAAGGGATCATCGAGAGGTACGAGACGATCAAGGGCCTGCTCGGCCGCCTCCAGGGGACGATCGACATGCTCGAGAACAACTGGTCGGGTCTCGGCGCGGGTGCGTTCAACAAGAAGCAGACGGAAATCAACGAGCACGTCGTGAAGATCGGACGCATGCTCGAGAAGGTCCTCGATGGCGTCGACCTCAACCGCAAGGACAAGGACGCCCTCGAGGAGGAACTGCACCAGCGGATCCACCAGATCGACGTGCAGGACCTGGGCGGGAAGAACTCGGCTCTCAGCAGCTACTGAGCGGCGGCGTAAGCCGCTTCGCGACGTTTCCCTAACCCACCACCGACCAGATAGGGCAATCAACCATGACCGACGCTCACTACCGGGATCTCGCCGTCAACTACGGCGGCCTGGACGCACTCACGACCGAACTGGGTGACCTGGCGAAGCAGTTCGAGGCCAACATCAAGGCGCTCGAAGCCGATGTGAAGAAGATCGCCGACGGGTGGGGCGGTGAGGCGCACGAGGCGTTCACCCGGCAGCACAAGGAGTGGGACACCCACGCGAACGCCATCCACCACGCACTCATCGCCATCGGCCACAAGATCCACGAAGCCGGCGGTGACTACCGGGGCGGGGACATCAAGGGCGCGAGCTACTTCGCCTAGCCTCGCGCTTTCACGAGATGGGGTGTCCGAGGCTTGATCAAATAAGCGGAGAGTGCTCCTGACCTGCAACGATGGGACTTGTCGAGGGTC